>JAFDZL010000463.1 GCA_018266935.1 Bacteroidota bacterium
TAACAGAAGACCTCATTTATCTTTGAACTTGAATACACCTCAAATGGTGCATCAACAAAAAATCCCGATAACTTTACAGCCATCGGGACTATCTTAAATCCGTCAACTTATTTCAGGACGTTACAATATCGCGTTGAATTAATTCAGTTTCTCGATCATATCAAAATGATCGAATGTACCCGATCCATCAGGCATATTCTTGAACGCTGAATAATAAATGAACTTATTATCCTTGTCAATGCCGGGTATCACTTTGGCTATCACCTTCTGGAGGTTTGCATTTTCTTTTTTCAGCGCAGTTGTATCGGCAAGCTTCAGGTGCGATATATAGTATATCTGCGGATAATAGCCCTGCGGCGTCTTTTTGCTGAATATCCTGAATATCCAGGGCTGTGTGCTAACTTGTGCAACGGTGTACGGAAACTCATATTTACGGTTGGTTTCACTGATCACCCTGCTGTAAAAATTGTCAAGGGTCTTCGCGTCGGGATATTGCCAGGTACCGGACGGGTTTATGCATTTTGTGGCCAGCTCGGAAATTGCGGTGGCCATAGCCAGGCACTTATTATTATACCTGTCCTGTGCCAGCTTAAACAGTTCCGGTGCTGTTTTCCCGTTAATGGTATAAAGACCCAAATCAAGTTTGATGAGTTTCCAGCCGTAGCTCAGTTTGCAGAATTCCGCGGTAACCATGTATTGATTAGAGATTGATTTCGGTGTAAAGAATACGACATATTGCTCCGGCGAGTTGATCTCGTAGGAATATGTGTAATTGTTTATCCCTTTATTGGTCACATTCAACTTTTGCGAGCCCGTATCGGTCGCTTTATGGACGATGTAAAATTCGTCCAGAATGCTGTAATCACCTTCTTTAAGGCGGTTGCTGATGAGTTCGATCTGCCTGAGCCTGCCAGGGTCTTGCAGCAATTCTTTTGACATCAAACCGTCCAGGTCGCGGGGCTGATTGGCCTTGAGACCCTGCATCATCTGATCGTTCAACGCATGAAAATCTTTACGCTGATCGGCAGGGATCTGGTCATTTTGATAGATGCCAGGCTTAGCGGGTTTGTGACAGCTTTGAAAAGCGACAACGATAATTAGAATAAAACAAAGGGTTTTGAAAAGGGGTTTGAGGTTCATGATAATTGCAATAAGGTGTTACCTGTTTTAGATTGCACGATTATAAAGGTTTTATTGATGCCGTGCAAATGGTAGCTAAAATTTTATTTCATGCTCGTGCCGAAAAATTTCAGGCCAAGTATGCCTGTCATGATGAGCAGCATGAAGAATATTTCGAGGAATGAGATACGCTGCTTGAAAAATGTTACTTCCGCCAGTTTGATCAATACCAGTGTCGCGGCTGTCCATACGGCATACGCGGTAGCTGTTGGAACCTGCTTGATGGCCATGGAAAAGAAATAGATATTGCCGATACCAAACAGAATATAACCAAGGAACGGTAAAAATATCGGAAGGCCCTCGGTTGCTTTATAAAAGTTGGTGAAGCGTAATGTTTTGATCTCGCCAAAGCGCATGAATTTGAGCGAAAAGGTCCACGCCGATTCAAACAATGCTGCGATAAAGAGGTACAACCAGGCCAATGTCAGCGCTTTAATTGCTTTATTCTTCGCAAGATACGAAATTTTCCTGTGGCTGGCTCAATTCCGGCGAAGGTTCGGTTGCATTTTCGGTATTTCCCGTCTTGCTCTTCCTCAAATATTTCCATTGCGCTATGAGCCATTCCAGGAAGCGCGGCCTCAAATTATAATACCAGTTGAACCAGCTGTTACGCAATAGTTTTTGCTCATCGAAACGCTTAACCGAGAAGGCGTGCTGCAAAAAGTAGTCTTTCGGATAGTCGTAATACAAACCCCAATTGTCGCGCAGGTCGCCGGGCTTTTTCCCGGGATCGTAAACCGTCCCGAACAGGTAATCCCACATGGAAAATTTGGTCGAAAAATTCTTATGGAAAACTTCCCTATAGTTGGCGTGATGCCATAGGTGCAGTTCGGGCGTGTTCAGAAAATATTTCAGCTTACCGAATTTTACATTGACGTTGGCATGAATAAACATCCCGAACATTGCATCCAGTAAAGCCTTTATAGGTACTATGATCTCCGGGTTGGGGCTCAGGATCATGATTGGCGCAAACTCGATGGTTTGGTTGATGATGATCTCCACGATATGTGAGCGCGACCCCGCCAGGAAATCCACCTCCTTGCCTGAATGATGTGCTTCATGTGTGCGCCAGAGCAATTTGCTGGCATGCTGCAGGCGATGGAAAAGATAAATGTATAGATCGTGGGTAAAGAGGAAGAATAATATCTGCTCGGTTATCGTCCAGTTTTTAAAAAGCGCTAACCCGGTTACGCTGAACTGATGCTGGATGGGAGCGATGATATAATCGAAGATCAGGATCTTTAAAAAATAGCTTTGGATGATGGTGTACCATACCAGGTCGACCCAAAAGCCGTCCCTGAAAAAGGGCAGGCCCTTGCGATACGGCGATATGCGTTCCCATGAGATGATAAATGCTACCCAGGAGAATAGGATGATCGTTGTTATGGTTACTAATTTCGATTGATCCATATTTACCAAAATGCCATGTCATTTCGACGAGTCAGGGAGGTTGGCGGGCCGGCGACGAGGAGAAACCTTATACTATCAGCGCCTTTATGCATGGCGGCGAAGGTTTCTCCTCACTCCGCGCTCAATTCCTCGCTTGTTCGTCGAAATGACATAGTTTGTTATTATGACTTATATTCAGGACTAATATTAACCCTTAAACGTTTCATCGGGCCCAGTTCTGATTCGTAAACTTTTTTAACACCATCACCGGCGGCTATTTCCACATCCCGGATATCGCGTACCAGCCGATGGAAACCCTGCGGCTCAACCGAGGCGGCGTGATCAGAACCCCACATCGCGCGGTCGAGCGTAAAGTGTCTTTCTACAAAAGTTGCGCCTAAAGCTACCGCAGCAACCGTCGTGGCCAATCCTGTTTCGTGACCGGAATAACCGATCGGCACGCCCGGATATTTCTTAGCCAGCGTATTGATCATGCGAAGGTTTAACTCTTCGGGCTTGCAAGGATAAGCAGAGGTCGAATGTGCTATGAATAGCGGATATTCCGGATCGAATTTTCTCACCAGTTCGACTGCATCTTCAATCTCTTTAACCGTCGACATACCGGTTGACAGCATTAAAGGCTTGCCAGTAAACAGTATTCGTTTGATCAGTTCATGATCGGTCAGCGAAGCAGACGCCAATTTGTATAAAGGCGTATCAAATTGCTCCATAAAATTCACCGCTTCCACATCCCAGGTTGATACGAACCAGTCTATACCCAACTCGCGGCAATATTGATCGATGGCGGCATATTCAACTACGCCGAATTCGGTTTTGCGTTTGTAGTCAATATAGCTCATTCGGCCCCAGGGCGTATCGCGCATCACTTCCCACTGGTCCTTCGGCACACAAATTTCAGGCGTACGTTTTTGGAATTTCACGGCGCTCGCTTTGGCGGCAACGGCTTCGTCGATCAGTTGTTTCGCGATTTCGAGCGAACCATTATGATTGATGCCGATCTCGGCGATAATGTAACAAGGTTCACCCGGACCAATCCGTTTACCAGTGCTCAGTTTATAGGTTTTACTAACCGTAGCAAATTCTGACTCTTTCCGGTTAACATTAATAAGCAATTCGGCCAGTTCCCTGAAAGCGCCTTCGCCACCCTTAGCCTGGCATACATAATCCACTTTTTCCTTTACAAAAGATAAAGCGTCAGCAGGTGCTGCGGTGAAGCCCACCAATTCCATCGCTTGCAGATCGTTCACATCGTCGCCGATGTAAGCGACTTCCGAGGCGTTCAGGTTCCGGCGCTCCAGGATCTCCCTAAGTACTGCCGGTTTATCTTTCGAACCAAGGTGCAGCTCAGTGATCTTCAATTTCTCGCAACGCTTAACCAGTGAGGGCGATAACTCACCGGTGATGATACCGGTATCTATATTCGCCAGGTTGCGCATGCGCTCAACGGCCATGCCATCGCGTATATTAAATTTTTTCAGTTGCTCGCCTGATTCGCCGTAGTAAACCCCGGCGTCAGTTAATACGCCATCGCAATCAGTAAGCATCAGTTTGATGCCTGAAAGTTTTTGTAATAACTGTGTTCCCATATCCTTTGATCTTTAATTAGTTTTTAAATTGCTGTCCAGCCGCCATCAACCACCAGGTTGGCGCCCGTCATATAAGCCGAAGCATCGCTCGCTAAAAATATCAACGCTCCCTGGTAGTCGGAAGCCTGGGCCATACGGCCGAGCAATGTTTTGGCTGAATAATTTTTAATAAAGAACTCGTCCTGGCTGTTTTCCACGCCGCCAGGTGAAAGCGTATTCACTCT
>JAFDZL010000464.1 GCA_018266935.1 Bacteroidota bacterium
AGATATCGATCAGTACGGCTTGCTGCGACTGACTAAAACCGGCGTAAACTTCCTGGATAACCCGCATAGCATCCGCTTCATCATGAACCGCCCTATGGGCGCTACAGACGACGATGAGTCGGAAGAAGGGCCGAAACAGGGTGGAGGCGCCTTAGATACTGAATTGCTGCAGATGCTGAAAGACCTGCGCAAGAAGATCGCCAAACAGAAAGGTTTACCGCCATTCGTCATATTCCAGGATCCGTCGCTGGAGGAAATGTGCACGCATTATCCAATCACCACCGAGGAATTGAAACAGATATCGGGCGTGGGAGCCGGCAAAGCTCTGAAATTCGGCGCGCCGTTCACCGACCTGATCAAGAAATATGTGGAAGATAACGAGATCGACCGCCCGGTGGATATGGTGATCAAGAGCGCGGCCAATAAATCGGCCTTGAAGGTTTATATCATCCAAAACATCGACCGTCACCTGAGCCTGGAGGACATTGCGGCTTCTAAAGGTTTGACTTACGAAGAAATACTGCGCGAAGTGGAATCAATTGTCAATTCCGGCACAAAACTGAACCTGAATTACTTTATTGATGAAGTGATCGATGAGGATAAACAGGAAGAGGTTTTCGATTATTTTAAATCGGCCGAGATCGATTCGATAGACAACGCGCTTGTTGACCTTGGAGCAGATGACTACACCCGCGAAGAGGTGCAGCTGATGCGCATCAAATTCATGTCTGAAATGGGAAATTAAGCAGAAAGCTGAAAGACCAAAGCATAAAGCCGGGAGTTAATAGCTTTCGGCTTTATGCTTTAAGCTTTTTGCTCATTTCGCAAGTATCTTAAACTCCGTCCTGCGGTTCTTCGCCCGTCCGTCATCCGTATCATTCGTAGCAATCGGTTGTGTTTCACCATAGCCTTTAAAGCTCAGCCTGCTCGCGTCGATACCATTGGCAATGAGGTATTGGTAAACAGCTTTCGCACGGTTTTCAGATAACACCTGGTTTGCCTGGTCGGTACCGATATTATCCGTATGGCCCGATATCTCGACCTTAACAGCCTTATTCAGCGCCAGGAAGTCGATCAGCTTTTGCAGCTCTGGTTTCGACTCGTCTTTAATGATAAACTTGTTCGTATCGAAGAAAATATTGTTCAGGATAACTTTATTGCCCACTTCTATCGGCTGCAGCAAAGCCAGCAAATCGAACGGTTTGGTATTTTCATGCCGGACGAGCGAGAAATTGGCCGAATAGAATAAATAACCGTCACGCGAAATATTCAGGCCGTAGTTCCTGCCGGTAGTCAGTGTCGCCAGGAAGTCGCCATTATCTGCTCCGCTATAATCCTGGTAAACGGGTTTATTGCTCTGCAGGTCAACGATCTCAACTGCCGATTCCAGCGGTTGTTTGGTCAAGGCGTCTTCTACAATGCCTTTGACATAAGTCACCTGCCGCGGGCGCACTTCAGCCGGCAATTCGAATGTATAAATATCAAAACCACCCTGGCCGTTCAGCTTATTCGAAGCAAAAAAAGCATAAGTACCGTTCGCTGTCAATGTAAGGCCGTTCTCGTCACCGCTTGAATTGATCGGGTATCCCAGGTTCGTCGGCTTACCCCATTTGCCGTCTTTGCCAAGGCGGCTCACGAACAGGTCCATACCGCCCATGCCCGGCCAGCCATTCGAGCAAAAATAAAGCGTGCTGTCATCGGCATGGATAAACGCCGATTGCTCGTCCATTGAAGTATTGATGTTCGGGCCGAGATTTTCGGGATCTGTCCAGCCTTTATCTGTCAGGGTCGATTTCCAGATGTCGTAACCGCCATAACCGCCTTTGCGGTTACTGACAAAGTATAACGTTCTACCATCGGCGCTGAGTGAGGGCTGCGATTCCCAGCCCGGGGTATTCACCGGCGGCGGGATGTCGAATGGTTTGTCCCATTCGTCGCCCTTCTTTTCTGAAATATAAATGTCACATCGCCCTAATCCATCAGGCCGGTTGCAGCCGGTAAAGAACAGTACTTTACCATCAGGGCTGATCGACTGCGAACCCTCATTATATTGCGGGGTATTGATCTCTCCTTTGAGGTAAGTTGCAGGCTGCCATACGCCGTCAACCTTCACGCTCTGGTAGAAATCCTCATTGTTGTTAATCTTCCGTGTGAAGATCAGTGTGCTTTCATCGGCAGTTATCGCCGGCATATACTCGTCGTCAGCTGTATTGATCCCGGAACCTAAATTCAGGGGCTTAAACGGTACCGGGTGCTGAATGGCCTCCTGGCTGAATTTGCAGTCGCCGAGCCATTTCTGGGCATAAAAAACGGTTTGTTGATTCAGGTCAGGGTAGGCGAGATATTTTTCAAGATGTGTCTGCGCATTTGCGTAATCGGCGTTGTGCAACTCGCAATCCCCGAGTTTATAATAAACACTCCGATTAAATTCAGGATTAAGGCTGAGAACTTTTTTAAATTCTTTTATCGCGTCCTTATAACGCCAGCGGGCACGCAATACGTCAGCCAGCAGCATGTGCGCCTCAATGAATTTGGCATCTTCATTTGTTGCTTTTTGCAGGTTATCGATAGCTTCGTCGTACAGCCGGTCGTCAAGACTTTGGTTGGCCAATGCGAAATATTTTATAGCTTCTTTATTATCGGTCGAATAGGGCCTATCCTGGGCATAAATGACATGAACAGACAGGAAAAGTAATAATGTTAAGAAAAAAAATTTCATCGTAGGTAATACGATTTTAGCCACCCGAAGTTACGGAATATTCAAATATTTGTGGGTTTGGAGCGATATTTCCCATTGTGGGTTGTTCATTACGTAGTCAACGATGAGCGGCGTTATTTCTTTAGCTTTTGACCATTCCGGCTGAAGGTATAGTTTACAATCTTGGCTGACTATTTGCGCATGTTCCTCGGCCCAGGAAAAATCAGACTTGTTGAATACGATGACCTTTAGTTCATCTGCATGTTGTGCAATTCCCGGCGAAGGTTTTTTGAACTTTTTCGGCGACAAGCATACCCAGTCCCATTGACCCGAAAGGGCGTAGGCCCCCGAGGTTTCGATGAACGTTTTGATATTGTTTTCGCGCAGTTTCTCGGTCAGGTAGTCAAGGTTATACAACAGCGGTTCACCACCGGTTACAACTACCGCCTTTGACGGATATTTCAGTGCGTTTTCAACGATGGCATCTGCCGAAGTAAGCGGATGCAGCTCAGCGTCCCAGCTTTCCTTTACATCGCACCAATGGCAGCCCACATCGCAGCCGCCGAGACGGATAAAATAGGCGGCCTTGCCGGTATGAAACCCCTCGCCCTGTATCGTATAAAATTCTTCCATTAAAGGAAGCATCGTGCCGTCTTCCGGAACCTGGTGTGCCATAATTAGAGGTGCAAATTTACTATTTTAAGTCGGCAAGTCCGAAAGTCCGCATAAGTCCGGAAGACTGACACGGGTGCGGATAGACTGCAAGGCTCAAACAATATTTTAAATTATAGCAGTCAATCAGACAGTTAAGCTGATTTTTCTTTCGGACTTTCGGACTTATGCGGACTTCCGGACTATTAAAAATCAGTTTGAAAATTCCGTAATTTTAACTACACTTACTTGAAAATTGGCGCCTATGCGGAGACTCTACTTTTCCCTGTTTTTCCTGGCCCTTCTTTGCCTCTCATCCTGCGTTGATGTGGTTGAGCACTATGATTTCAAGGCCGATGGCTCGTGCAATGTGGCCTACACATTCGACATGAGCAAGGCGGTTTCTGTGCTTATGAACCTGATGTCGGATTCGGTCAAAGCCACACCCCAGTTTGCGGCCATAAAGGATACTACGCTTAATTTCTACAGCGCTTTACCAGACAGCACGCAGCAAAAAATGACGCTGGACCAGGTGAACCTGGCTAAAAGCAGCAACCTGTCGGTGCAAATGAACCTGCCGAAGAACATCATGAAAGTGAGTGTTTCCCACCAGGCCAAAAATGCGGCCGACCTGCAATATTACCTGCGCAATATCTCCCGTATCGCGTCACAAAGCGATCTGAAAACTGTTAAAGGTAATGATGGTATAAAGGATTTTAACGCACAGGAATTGCTGAGTGGGCAGGATTATTATACCTATGAGGTGACACAACACAAGTTCTACCGGATCATCGACAAAGCTAAGTTCAATGCCTTCATGAAGAAGACGGCCGCCACTTTTTCTATGGCCAAGGCGATGCTGATCGACATGCCTTACAAGGTAGTGCTCAATTTCGCCAAGCCGGTGAAGAAAGTAAATAATCCTAAAGCCATCGTATCGGCTGACAGGAAGCATGTCACGCTGGTGACAAATATGGACGAGATCATCAAAAATCCGTCTGTCATGAATCTGAAGATCGACTTTTAAAACATGAAGTGGTACCAGGTGCCCGATTTTAAGGTTACCGGGCAGCCATTTATAAAGCGGGTGAAAGCAGGTGGTAAAACCCTTTGCCTGGTGGGTTACGAGCATGAGATTTATGCACTTGGCGCACGCTGCCCCCATGCAGGCGGCGATCTGACACAGGGATGGTGTACGGAAGGAAAACTAATATGCCCTGTTCATCGTTATTCTTTTGATCTGAAAACAGGTAAAGGCAGCCCTGGGCAAAACGATTACATCGAAAGCTATCCTGTTGAAATAAAGGACGGTTTAGTTTATATTGGCATTACTTCGTTATGGGAGAAGATAAAGGAAGCATTCAAATGATGGACACGATCGAGATCGACGACCTGGCAAGGGATTTTTACAAGGCGATCAGCTTCAGGAATGAACAGGCGCCGGAGCAGGATCCCGTGGACATCCTGTTTTATGGCAACGGGGTGATCGTGAACAACAGCTTCCTGCACCCGTTGGGTTTCACGGTGGAATCGTTCGTAGCCAGCCTTGGATCGGAGATCGCCGAAGGCAATATGAGCCAGTTCATCATTCACGAGCTTAAGGGAAAAACGACTTTATGGGGCAAATTGGCGCATCGCATCAGTGTTTATGAATACAATTTGGGCGAAGAAACTGCCGGAAAACTGCCGCGAGGG
>JAFDZL010000465.1 GCA_018266935.1 Bacteroidota bacterium
AAGACAGCACCACGAAAGCCTCCAAAAAGATGTTCCGGCTTTGGGCGACTTTGTATTGGATAGTGGCGAGATACATGATTCTGACTGGCGGTTGTTGAAAGACGGGGACGATGATTTTGAAGACGCAGCTATAAAACTCTGTGAACTGATCTCACGTGGCGATAAGCGTATTGGTAAGGAAACTAAAGGCGGCGCAATGCTCGGCTAACTCTCGTACGTCATCCGCATGAATTTTCGCACTTCATCATTCACGTCCTCTATATGCAGCATCCTGAAATGATGGTTGCATTGAATGTCGCCAGGCACTTGTGCTATCTTTTGGAAACATAAATTATCTTCATAACGCTCTTTAAAAAGAAAAACCACATGGATGAAATTCCTCCCTAATTGCGTGATATAGACGATCCGCTTGTGTGAGTTGGCAATACCGATCATGGTTTTGGCGGGATGAACGGTCACCGGACCGATCTTTTTGAATTCGGAAATAAAATGATCGAATAACGCAAGTGTGTGTTCAGATTTCCCAACAAGAAACCCTTGCAATTCCTTTTCTTCTTCGTCAGAACTCGTGTACCGGCGCATGCTATAAAGTTAAAACATGTCCTGGAAAACTGCACCGCTGCCCCATCGTTCTTCGATGCCCAATCCAAACAGGGCAAAATCATATTTTACCGGATCATTCGGATCGAATTCCTTTAATTTATCCGTAAGCTCAACAGCCGTTTGCCAGTCGGTTTGTTTTCGGGTGATCAATTTCAGTTTACGCGCAACACGATCCACATGCAGATCACATGGCATAATGAGTTCCGAAGGCTTTATCTTATTCCAGATGCCGAAATCCACCCCACAGTCGTCTTTGCGCACCATCCAGCGGAGGAACATATTCAGCCGTTTGCAGGTTGATTTTTGCGAAGGTGATGAGACATGCTTCATCGTCCGATGCGGGTGATCGGGCAGTGAGAAGAAATAATCCCGAAAGCCCCCTAACCCTCTAAACGGGGTGTAATTGCCATCGGCGGGTATGAAAGCGTCTTCCAAAGAATCACAACGCTTATAATGATACCTGAAAAACGATATAAAATACAACGTATCGATGTCGTTGAAGGTACGGTGCTTAAAGCGCAGCAGTTTTTTCAGGTCAGGCTCCTCATGATTCATGATAAAATCATAAGGAGCGCCATCCATCAGGCTAATTAGCTCTTTGCATTTATTGATGATCGTTACCCGTTGACCCCAGGCAAGCGTAGCCGCCCAGAAACCCATGATCTCTATATCCTGTTTTTTGGTAAACAAATGCGGGATAGACACCGGGTCGTTCTCAATGAACTGAGGTCGGTTATATTGCGCGACTTTAGAATCGAGAAAGGATTTGAGGTTTTCTATCATGAATCTATACCATCTTGTCATTGCGAGCGTAGCGTGGCAAACTCTTCGTTATGCATAGCGAATATCCATTGACGACGAGATTGCTTCGTCGTGCCTCCTCGCAATGACAATTCGTTAAGAGAGCGCTTGTTTCAAATCCTCGATCAGATCATCCACGTCCTCAACTCCCACGCTCAAGCGGAGCAAGTTATCGACAACGCCGGCTTTTTCGCGTTCTTCTTTCGGGATCGAAGCGTGGGTCATCGTAACAGGGTGATTGATGAGCGATTCCACGCCGCCAAGCGATTCTGCTAATGAGAATACCTTAAATGACGATGCAATCCGGAATGTTTCCTTCAGGTCAGCGTCTTTCAGCGTAATGGAGATCATACCGCCGAAATCACGCATTTGTTTTTTGGCGATCGCGTGGTTGGGGTGATCCTCAAAGCCCGGCCAATATATCTTATCTACTTTGGGATGGGTTTTCAAAAACTCAGCTATTTTACGACCGTTCGCGCAGTGCGCCTGCATCCGCAAGTGCAATGTTTTGATACCGCGCAATACAAGGAAGCTATCCATCGGTCCGGGTGTGGCTCCACAGGCATTGTAAATAAACCAAAGCCGTTTATAAAGATCTTCGTCGTTCATCATCAGCGCACCCATCACCACATCGCTGTGTCCTCCAATATACTTGGTAACCGAGTGCATCACGATGGTGGCGCCAAGGTCAATCGGGTTTTGCAGATATGGAGACGCAAAAGTATTATCAACCACCAGCATTAAACCTTTGCTTTGACTGATCTTTGCAATAGACTCAATATCAATTATCTGCATAGTCGGATTCGTTGGCGTTTCAATCCAAACCAGCCTGGTGTTTTCGTTGATATATTTGTTAATAATATCCGGGTTCGACAGGTCGAGGAAATGGAACTTGATACCGTAGTTCGCAAATATCTTTGTAAATATCCGATACGACCCACCATATAGATCGTTGCCTGTGATCACTTCATCGCCTGGTTTCAACAGCTTCATTACCGCATCAGTCGCGCCCATTCCGCTGGAGAAAGCCAGTCCATATTTAGCATTTTCCAATGCAGCCAGGCAGTTTTCTAAAGCCTTGCGGGTTGGGTTCGTACCGCGCGAATATTCGTATCCCTTGTTATCACCGGGGGCCTTTTGCCAGTAAGTTGACGTCTGGTATATCGGCGTCATTACCGCGCCGGTGGTCGGATCGGGCTCCTGCCCTGCATGTATAGCTTTTGTTGCGAATTTCATTTTCTCGTAGTTCATGGTTCATAGATCATGGTTCATGGTTAGTCAGTGTTCGTCTATTAACCATGAGCCATACGCTGTGTCTAATATGCCCGTGCAAACAGCACCCTTTGACTCGACGGCTTACCGGTACGGATGCATTTGCCTTCTTCCTGTTTATTGTTTAGCGGAATACAGCGTATAGTGGCGCGCGTTTCGTCTTTGATCAGTTGTTCAGTTTCGGCAGTACCGTCCCAGTGTGCCGAGATAAACCCTGGCTCTTCATCCAGCAGGCGTTTGAACTCTTCATAATCATCCGCTTCTTTGGTATTATCTTCCCGAAAGGTCAATGACTTTTGATAAATACTTTGCTGAATATCTTCAAGTAATTGTTCAATTCGGATAGCCAAACCATCCTGATTTACCGTTTCTTTTGTTTTTGTATCCCGACGCGCCAGCTCCACCGTACCGTTCTGCATATCTCTACTGCCGATGGCCACGCGAACAGGTACGCCCTTCAGTTCCCACTCGGCGAATTTAGCCCCCGGCCTATGCGTATCGCGATTATCGAACTTCACAGAAATACCTTTTGCTTTCAGTTCTTTGGTCAATTGCTTCACATAAGCCGATATGTTTTCCAACTCTTCTTCGTGCTTAAAGATCGGCACAACGACCACCTGTATAGGCGCCAGTTTAGGAGGCAATACCAGGCCGGCATCATCCGAATGCGACATAATGAGCGCACCGATCAGTCTCGTTGAAACACCCCATGAGGTTGCCCAAACATAATCCAGCTTATTTTCTTTGGTGTTGAACTTCACATCAAATGCTTTGGCGAAGTTTTGCCCTAAAAAATGCGAAGTACCTGCCTGCAAAGCTTTTCCGTCCTGCATCAAAGCTTCTATGCAATAGGTATCCAGAGCTCCGGCAAAACGCTCATTCGGTGTCTTGCGGCCGCGAATAACAGGCAATGCCAACCAGTTCTCGGCAAAATCAGCATACACTTCAAGCATTTGCTCGGTTTCCGCTACGGCTTCTTCGGCCGTCGCATGGGCGGTATGTCCCTCCTGCCACAAAAATTCGCTGGTACGCAGAAACAACCGCGTGCGCATCTCCCAGCGGACCACGTTGGCCCATTGGTTTACCAAAATGGGCAGGTCGCGGTAGGATTGTATCCAGCCTTTGTAGGTATTCCAGATGATGGTTTCCGAAGTAGGACGAATGATCAGCTCCTCTTCCAGTTCAGCTTCAGGATCGACAATAACATTTCCGCTCTCGTCATTTTTCAGGCGATAATGCGTCACCACTGCGCATTCCTTGGCGAAACCTTCGACGTGACTGGCTTCTTTTGAGAAAAAGGATTTCGGTATAAAAAGAGGAAAATAGGCGTTTGAATGACCGGTTTCTTTGAACATGCCATCGAGCACCGCCTGCATTTTTTCCCATATGGAGTAACCATAGGGCTTGATGATCATACAGCCGCGCACAGGCGAATATTCCGCCAGGTCGGCTTTGATCACCAGGTCGTTATACCATTGCGAGTAATCTTCCTCTTTACTGATAATTCCTTTCATATAATCCAATTGTCGTGCCGCCAAATTTATAAATTTAAACCTTACCCGCCCCTCTTTGGTTGCTATAAATGCATATTTGCACAATTATGATGCAGCCACATATCGTTCATCAATTCAACTCACCAGCCTGGCGTTTAGAGATAGACAGTGTAAAAGACATCATTGTGGTGGAAATAAGGGATGTGTCGGACAAAAAAGTGCAGTTCGCATCCATTGGTCTCGATGACGGACATATTTACTTTAATAACTTACAAGCTGAAGAACGATGGCTTACAGGGATCGAAGCAGCTTATGATGGTTTGTTACTGCTTCATAACTATCAATCTGAAACCGGCCCGGCTCACAAAGGATTGATTGCCGTGGACGAACAAACCGGTAAAACGATTTGGAGCGATTACAACCTGGCATTTGATTACCTCTCTATCAACGGCCCAGTCTTGTACGACACCCGTTTCCAGCCGAAAAAGCTTTTCCTGATCGATATAAAGACCGGTAAAATAATAAGGCAGCACGAACCGGCGTTTGATCTGGAGCTGCACAATGCTCTCGCTTTCCCAGAGGAAAAAACACGCGAATTTACCCTGGCGCTGCACCTCCAGGTAAGCCCGCTGCAAAATGGAATTCATTATCTTGAACACTATAATTTGAGAATCGTATCTTTGCACGCGATTATAGCAGGGAACCTGCAGCAACGCTTGTACCTGATGCGGGAGACGGATATGATTTTTGACGATTTGCTAAACACCGATATACAAAAGTTGCAGCCCGAATCGTTCCTGCTTTATAAGCATTATTTGATCTACCTTAAAAACCGATCGCAATTGAAAGTTTTAAACCTTAATGATGTTTAAAAGATTGAGATGAGATTAAGATTATTTTTATTAACGTTCTGTTTATTAACGCTTTCCACCATTACCTTTGCTGCGGCAAAGGCCGACTCCATTGGCGTCGAAAACCATAAAGGCAAAAGAGTTGTCATTTATAAGATCAAAAAGAAAGATACCTATTACGCTATAGCCCGTCGTTACCACATCGACCCAAAAGAGCTTGAAAGCTATAACGACAATGCAAAAATGACCATAGGTCATACCATTAAAATACCAACCGGAAAGCCGTTTATAGAGCCAAAGCACGAAAAAGCCACCGCCAAAAACGACAAGAAAAAGAAGAAGCACGGCAAACCGGACGAGGAACAGCCTGAAGAACAACCAGCCGAACAGCCTCAACAGGTGGCAGTTCAGCAGCCTGTACAACAACAGCCGCAAAGTCAACCGGTTGTGGATAACACGCCCCCAACCCAGTACAAGGTATCAGCCGGCGAAACGCTCTATTCCATTGCGAAGCGCTTTAACACGACCGTGGATAATGTTATGGCATTAAACGGCCTAAAGTCGAATACCATTAGTCCGGGTCAAATTCTGAATATCAAAGCAAATGCGGCTGCACCGGCACCTGTAACCCCACCTGTGGCTGAAAATAAACCATCAGACAATATAGTTGCAAAACGCGATTCGACCATCGTCGCAACTCCGCAGGACAGTGCAAATATTGCAACCTATCATGCCAATGCCAATAAGTTCGGTCTGTATGAGAAAGACGAAAAAGGCGTTGCTACCTGGATGGATGACGAAGGCCTCGACCCGAACAAGAAATTATTACTTCACCGCACCGCGCCGATCGGCACCGTGATCAAGATCACCAATATCATGACCAACCGCACCACTTTTGCCAAGGTGGTGGGCCGGTTTACCGATAACGAGCAAACCAGGGATGTGATCATCGTGATGACCAAAAATGTGGCAGAAGCCTTGGGCGCATTGGACAAACGTTTCCAGGTGAGCCTGAGCTACGGCGTTCCAAACCAGCAATAAATTTTATGGCCGACCGACCGTTCATCATAGGCATCGCAGGCGGCAGCGGGTCGGGAAAGACATTCTTTTTGAAATGTTTTCTTGAGCATTTCACGGCCGATGAAGTTTGCCTGGTATCACAGGATGACTATTATCACACCGTAGCGGCGGGTATGACTAAAGAAGAAATCGCGCTTTACAATTTCGACTTGCCCCGCACCGTTGATAGCGAACAGTTTATAGCCGATATCAATAAGCTGATCAATAACGAGACGGTCTACAAAGAAGAATATACTTTCAATAATCTCGATATTGTACCGAAGATCCTCGAGTTCAAACCCGCCCCTATATTGATCGTTGAGGGCCTATTTATTTTCCATTTTAAAGAGATAGCCGAAAAGCTTGACTTGAAAATTTTCATCGAAGCTGAAGAACAAGTAGCTTTATCGCGCCGACTAAAACGGGACCTGGAAGAACGCGGCTATTCGCATGATGATGTGATGTATAGATGGAAAAACCACGTAATGCCCGCCTATAGGGAATTCCTGTTACCCTATCGGGATGAATGTCACCAGATAATTATTAATAACACCCAGAATGCTGATAAGATCATCTCTGTGACTGAGGTTATTTCGAAAGAATTGCGCGAAAAGTTATTTGGGGCATAACTTTAAACTGTCATTTCCGGTATTTCGCCTTTAACAATCAATTTTCCGGCCGTTGCATTTTTGATCTGATCGATACTCACTCCCGGCGCGCGCTCCAATAGCTTAAAACCACCTTCAGGCAACACATCCAGTACCGCCAATTCGGTAACGATCCTCTTTACACAGTTAATACCTGTCAACGGTAAAGTGCATTTAGGCAACAACTTGGATTCGCCTGCCTTATTTACATGCTGCATAGCGACGATGATGTTTTCGGCTGACGCGACCAGGTCCATTGCGCCGCCCATGCCTTTCACCATTTTGCCCGGTATTTTCCAACTGGCGATGTCGCCATTCTCGGATACCTCCATAGCGCCCAAAATGGTGAGGTTGACCTTCTTCGCGCGGATCATACCGAAGCTCATCGCCGAATCGAAGATCGCCGAGCCAGGCAGGATAGTAATGGTTTGTTTTCCTGCGTTGATCATATCCGGGTCTTCGTCACCCTCAAAAGGGAACGGCCCGATACCCAGCAAGCCGTTTTCGGATTGGAGTACAACGTCCATCCCATCAGGGATGTAATTAGCTACCAGCGTGGGTATGCCGATGCCCAGGTTCACATAGTAACCGTCCTTCAATTCTTTCGCTATACGTTTGGCGATGCCTTCTTTGTCAAGCATGATTTCTTATTAGAGCGTCATGGCGAGGAACGAAGCCATCTCTGAACTGAAAGGCATTATCGACTTGCATGTGTAGAGATGGCCACGCTCGCGCTCGCCATGACGGCATTTATTTTTTCCTTACGGTTCTTTGTTCAATCCTCTTTTCGTAATCCTTCCCCTGAAAAATCCGATGAACATAGATACTCGGCGTATGAATATGATCCGGGTCAAGTTCGCCGGGCTGCACCAATTCTTCTACTTCGGCAATAGTGATCTTTCCTGCCATGGCCATCACAGGATTAAAGTTTCTCGCGGTATAACGATAGACCAGGTTACCCATCGTATCGCCCTTCCAGGCTTTTACAATGGCGAAACCAGCCTCAAAAGCCATTTCCAGCAGGTAGTCTTTGCCGTTGCAATTGCGCACTTCTTTTCCATCAGCAACTTCGGTACCTATACCGGCAGGAGTAAAAATAGCTGGCATGCCGTAACCGGCAGCCATACAGCGTGTGGCGAGTGTTCCCTGCGGTATCAATTCAACTTCCAGTTCCCCGCTTAATAACTGGCGTTCAAATTCGGCGTTTTCTCCTACGTAAGAGGAAATCATCTTCTTTACCTGTCGCTGTTTCAGCATCAAACCAATGCCAAAATCATCAACGCCGGCATTGTTAGATATACAGGTGAGGTTCTTTACGCCTTTGCGCACCAACGCGGCAATACTATTTTCGGGCAGGCCGCACAGGCCGAAACCGCCAAGCATCAGCGTCATGCCGTCTTGTATGTCACGGACAGCTTCGTCAGCATTGCTAACAACTTTATTCATTAGAACACGATTTATATGATTTAAGGGATGAACAGGAGTTCAAACGCTTAATTCGTTCAGTTAATTGGTTGAAGCAAAATTAGCAGGATTAATCATGTCGTCAATTAAAATCGGGGAATAGTTGCTGGTGGCAACACAAGCAACGGCGGTAATGGTCATAAAAGTGATTTGACAATCGATACAATACCGCCAACAACGCAAAGAATGGATATGAACCAGCCTTGTATATAACGATATATTGGAGGCCCTCCCCAATTATTCTTTTCGGAAGAAGGCCTTTCACGGATAAGGTTTCTAATAATAAAATAAGCCGCCGTCAAAAAGCCCAAACCTATGAAAAACAATTTCCAATCCATTTTCTTTAGTAATCGTGTTCTACCACTTAATATGCTGATCGATAAACCCGATCAGATCGTCCGCCATTGCCTGCTGCTCTTTCACGTTCGGGTGGCCAGGGGTATTCTTGTAAGGAAAGAAATGCGTGTAGATGTTCTTATCGCCCAATTCAGCCACGGCTTTTTCGACATAACCAGGCCACGGTGAGCCCTCTTTAGTAGCGTCCATATTGCCTAATACACAAATGATCTGCGCTTTGCGGTATTTGTCGCGGATACTTCTTACAAAATCCTTATAGGCTTTGATGAGTTGTTCATCTGTTGGCGCTTTATCACCAAACCGCGCTTTGAACTGCTCATTCTGAGGCAGTTTAACGATCCATGAATCGTTCTGAAACAGGTTGATCACCACCACATCGGGCTGATATTTCGAGAAATCCCATTTGCTTTCGCTATCGGTCGGGTCAAGCCGGTCGTACATTTCCGGCATGATCTGCGGGAACCAGCTTACCGTAATACCTATACCACTGCGCGCAATCAAATTGAATTCCGCATTGTAATGTTGCGCTGTTAACGTCGCGTAACTCAGCCAGGCGTTTTCGTAAGGCGCCGTGCCCCTGTCTTTACCGGATGAATCGATCACCGCATACCCGCAGGTTATAGAATTACCAAAAAATTCGATTTTACGTTTGTTTACCGGATCAGGTGCGAGCACCGACGAACCTCTGCCCAGCGCGAACTGGTATATCCAGGTTTTACCCATCGTCCACTCGGTTCGTTTAAACAATTCAAGTGAATGTTTACCTGCAGGCAAACCGGAGGCCAATGTATATTCTTTCTGAATACTGTCAGGATGTAATACTGACACGACTTTACCGTCGATGACGACATTAATAAAATTCTCGCCGTGCTCATCTTTGATCGTCGCCTTAACACCTGTACCATAGAAATTGATGCTTGCCGACGTGCCTGGCCAGGAAAGTTCTGCAGCTTCATCCAGCATCGCAACACGGCCCATGTATCTGATATGCGGATCGTGGCTGCGGATGACAGCTGTTTGTGCACCTACAATAGTTGCGGCACAGCATAGTATTAAGACAAACAAGTATTTAGGTCTCATGTAACCAGGTTTATTTCAAATATACATAAGTTATCCCATCCCCGCCCCTGTCGGCGTGCTCATCTTCCATCCTTTCGACGGCATCATACTTCTTCAGGTAATCGCGTATCAATTTACGTAAAATCCCATCCCCTTTGCCATGGATGATCTTCAGGTTGCCGAAACCCATCATCAGCGCCCTGTCCAGCAGTTTTTCTATTTCATACAATGCCTCGTCCCCGCGCTTGCCGCGTACATCGATCTCGGGACTAAAATTAGCCAAATCGCCGGTTTGCGAACTGAACCCTTTTCTTATCTCTTTCGGCACTTCTTTCTTCGAAACCCGCAGCACACGGTTCTTTTTCGCTACCGTACGCAGGTCGCCGATCGCAATGATCACGTTATCTCTTGCAATTTCGATCACCTGGCCGGTCGTATCCGAATCAATAAGCTTCACCCAATCGCCCGGTTTTAATTCTTCCTCAATTTTAGGCGTCTTAGGCTGATCGGGCTTGATCGTATTCTTTTCCAGTTCGCGGTTCAGGTTGTCGCGCAGCCGGCGTGTCTCTTCTTTATCCGCGTTGCTTTTTTTAATATCCGAGATCGTATTTTCGACCAGCTTATTGGCATTCAGGATGATGTTTTTCGCCTCCTGTCTGGCGTCACGTATCAGCGCTTTCTTATTTTCCTCCAAATAGCTTTTTAGCTTTTCATTCTCACTCAACAAACTATCTACCTGGCGTTGCTGCTTGTCCAGTTTGATGCGCGTGTCATAGATTTCCTTTTTCTCCCGTTCCAGATCGACAAGCAGGGTATCGACTTTTTTCTGGCTCACACCGACTTTGTTCTTAGCCAGTTCGAGCACTTGTTTGGGCAGACCGATCTTCTGCGCGATCTCAAATGCATATGAGCTGCCGGGCTTGCCGACCTCGAGTATGTAAAGGGGTCGCATCTCGACGTTGTCAAATAACATCGATGCATTTTCAATCCCCGGCGTATTACCGGCAAAAACCTTCAGGTTTGAGTAGTGCGTGGTCACAACACCTTTCACCTTTTTATGGTTCAGCGTTTCCAATACCGCTTCGGCGATAGGCCCGCCGAACTGCGGATCTGTACCCGTACCAAACTCATCTATCAGTACCAGGGTTTTACCGTTGGCCATTTCCACAAACTCTTTCATCTTGGAAAGATGCGCACTATAAGTGCTCAGGTCGCTTTCTATCGACTGATCGTCGCCTATATCGACAAATATCTGTTTGAAAATCCCTACGGTGCTTACATCATCCGCCGGGATCAGCAGCCCCGCCTGGGCCATTAATTGCAGCAGGCCAACCGTCTTCATGCAAACGGATTTGCCGCCTGCATTCGGCCCTGAAACCACAACCACCCGTGTTTCTTCGTCAACAGCAATATTCAGCGGCACAACGGTTTTCTTCTCAAGGCGGAAGCTCAGGAACAGCAATGGGTGACATGCGTTCTGTAGTTTGATCCGCGCTTCATTGACTACCATCGGCATAACAGCGTCGATGTCGATAGCAAACAACGCTTTGGCGCGGACAAAATCCATCTTGGTAAGCAAGCCATGGTAGGACAGCAGCAGCGGAACATAAGGCCGCAGTTCGTCGGTCAAAGCCGTCAAAATCCGTACGATCTCTCGGCGGCGCTCAAACTCCAGGTCGCGGATGGTATTGTTCAAGGCAAAAACCTCTTCCGGTTCGATATAAACAGTTTGTCCGGAAGCTGATTCGTCGTGAATAAAACCTTTGAGTTTACGCTTGTTTTCAGCGAGCAGGGGAATACACAAACGGCCGTCGCGGATAGTCAGCGAACCATCCGCCGTCCAGCCATTGGCAGAGGTATTCTTAAATACCTGGTCGATCTTCCGTCGCGCTTCATTTTCAGCTTTGGCTATCGATGAGGTAATATCCGCCAATTCGCGCGAAGCATTTGGCCTGATCTTTCCCTTTTGGTCGATGACCGCGTCGATCTTCTTTACTATCGCGCGCTCTATCGGCAAATGCTCAAATAAAGCTTCCAGGTTCGGATACTGTCCTTCCCGGTCATTGAAATAACCGAGCGCCGAAAATACCGTCGTCAGCGATGCCTGGACCTGGTAAAATTCTTCTTCGGTCAGAAACGTCCCTTCGATCTTGGCCTTATTGGCGAGCGATTTGATATCGAAAAAATGATGAATGGGTAATGCCTCGTCATTCTGCAATATGTTTTTGAATTCACTGGCCTGGTTCAGGAACTTCAGCACCTGGTCATAGTTGTTCATCACCTGTATCCTGTCCACCATCTGGCGGCCCATATCGCTCAGGCAATGCGCTTTGATCAGTTCTTTGATGTCGTTAAAACCAAGCTTTTCAGCGCTATTTGATGGGATTAGCATTCCTCTTTTGTGGAGCGGGTATATACCGCCTGTTGTTAAATTTTACCTTTTCCTGTGGAGCTGGCGTTACTGGCTGTGCGTGCTGTGGCTGAGGCGGAACCTGGCGCGGCAGACGTTTCAATGAATCCGCTCTCCTCTTTGATTCCACCGCCATCTCCGCCTGATTAACTTTGTTCAGCGAGTCTGACTTTTGTTTGAGGATGTCCGTCACCTGATCATACATATCCGCCAGCATCCCGGGATTATTGCAATAATACTTCATGCTCCTCCTGAACTGCACCGAGTCCGTGTGAAACTGCTTAAATATTTTGAGATACCTGTCGGTCCCGTATTTATACAGGCTATCGGGCAATTGCATCACGTTGTACATGGCGCCATCGGCTATGTGCACTTCGGTGAGCACCCGAACCATTTTATCCGGTTGAATAACGTTATCAGGTATAGTTTTGCCGCCGCAGGAGCAAAGGAAAACCAGGAGCGAAAAAAACAGGATTTTATATCTATGCATTCTTTATTTTTGCGGCATCAACGACCAAAATTACGGATAAATGAGCATTGCAGATAATATCAGGAGCTTAAAAAACGAAACCGATAGCATCAGCGTAACGCTTATTGCGGTATCCAAAACCAAATCAGCTGACGAGATCATGGAGGCCTATAATGCAGGACAACGTTTGTTCGGTGAAAATATGGTGCAGGAATTGGTTGAAAAGTATGAAAAACTGCCCAAAGACATTCAATGGCATCTCATCGGCCACCTGCAAACTAACAAAGTGAAGTATATTGCCCCTTTTGTAAGTATGATCGAAGCGGTTGACAGCCTGAAGCTTTTGAAGGAAATTGACAAACACGCAGAAAAGAACAACCGGGTTATTGATTGCCTTTTGCAGATCCACATTGCCGACGAAGAAACCAAATTCGGCCTCGATCACGATGAAGCTATTGAATTGCTCCGTTCCGAAGAATTAGCTGCGCTGAATCATGTAAAAATCAGGGGCCTGATGGGCATAGCGACCAATACGGAGAATCAGAAACAAATCAAAGAAGAGTTTTACGAGCTAAAGAGTTTCTTTGAAGGCATTAAACAAAGCTTTTTCAGGAAGGACGGCGCATTCGATACATTGTCTATGGGCATGTCGTCGGATTACAAGATCGCCATCGAACAGGGAAGCAATATGGTACGCCTCGGTAGTACGATTTTCGGCCAAAGAGTGATCAAACACTGGAAGAATAATTGAACACGATTTAAGGATAAAATAAATTAACAGGATTCAAAAAAACATTGAGGCCTATCCAATGACTCAATGACTCAATGACTCAATGACTAAATTACGAATAGCTACAAAAGAAGACTGCCCGCGCCTGCTTGAACTGGTGAACGAGCTTGCATTATTTGAACGCGAGCCGCAGGAGGTAACCGTAACACTGGAAGAATTTATCGATGCCGGATTTGGCGCCAAACCGGTTTGGAAAGCTTATGTGGCGGAAGTTGATAACTTTATCGTAGGTTTTGCTATTTATTATGTCCGTTACTCGACCTGGAAGGGCTGCCGGTTGTACCTGGAGGACCTGATCGTGACCGAAGAATGGCGTGGAAAGGGTGTCGGAAAGTTGTTATTCGAAAAAATGATAGAGGAAGCGCGGGAACTTGGCTTGAATGGCATGACATGGCAGGTGCTTGACTGGAATGAACCGGCAATAAAATTTTATGAAAAATATCAAGCAGCGATAGGCTCTGGATGGCTGAACGGTTCGCTTTCAAAAGAACAAGTGACAAATTTCAGGCTATAAAACTATTCAACTTTCTAAGGGTTGTTAAACTGTAAATTTAGATGGTGAGAAAGCAGGGTATCATATCTTTAGCTATTATTTTGGCTTCATTCATATCATGCCACTGGGGAACGCAAGGCAATAAAACCAAACCTGCCGTTACTAAAGATACGCTCATTTACACTTATAAAAATATCGAGGAGAAAGCGCCTGACTGCGGCAACAAGCCCGACACCGCATGCAGTAATGCTAAAATAACCTACCCGGTTTTTGCCGGGCAAAATCTAATCAACGACACTATAACAAACCGGTTACTAGCGATAAACCGCATCGGAGAAAAACCTGATAAG
>JAFDZL010000466.1 GCA_018266935.1 Bacteroidota bacterium
GAAGGAATACAATGTAGAATCGGTGATGAATTTCGTCATGGATAACCTGCCCGAACACCCGGCCTATTACGAAAAGGATTTTCTGACTGATCGGAACGACCGTTTTTTTGCTTCTGAAATTATCCGTGAGAAAATATTCAGGGCCTATGAAAAAGAAATACCGTACAGTACTGAGGTGATCATAACGGCGTTCAAAGAGGGTGAGGACTTGTACCGCATAAGTTCGGAGATCATCGTCGAGCGCGAATCACAAAAGAATATCCTGATCGGCAAAGGCGGCGAAGCTTTGAAGAAAGTGGGCACCTGGGCGCGCAAGGATATGGAGGAGTTTTTCCAGAAGAAGATATTCCTCGAAATGTTCGTGAAAGTGATCCCCGACTGGCGTCAGAAGAAGAATTATTTAAAGAAGTTTGGGTACGAGAATTAGATATGAGATTTGAGATGTGAGATATGAGAGCCGTTTTGGCGGCCGATGATTTCAATCTTAGAACTCGCAATAATGAACAGATAAGAGATTATGTGTGGGAATGTCTCACATCTCAAATCTCACATCTCAAATCTGCGAAACAAATGAGCAACATAATCGCCATAGTAGGCAGGCCCAACGTAGGCAAATCGACATTATTCAACCGCCTGACGGAAACGCGCAAGGCCATCGTCGATGATTTTAGCGGCGTTACGCGCGACCGCCATTACGGTGTCGCCGAATGGACCAACCATACTTTTACGGTGGTGGATACCGGCGGTTACGTGGCCAATTCGGAAGACGTTTTCGAGGCTGCCATCCGTGAGCAGGTGGTGATCGCTATTGAAGAAGCTACGGTGATCCTGTTCATGGTCGATGTGACCACCGGAGTAACCGATCTGGACGACGAGATCGCGTCACTGCTGCGTAAAAGCAAGAAGCCGGTATTCGTGGTTTCAAACAAGGTCGATAACAATTCCCTGCAGCACGACAGCGCGGTGTTTTACAGCTTCGGCCTGGGTGAGATCTATAATATTTCGTCGATGACGGGCTCCGGCACCGGGGAACTGCTGGACGAAGTGGTAAAACATTTCAGCGAAGAGCCTGTTGAAGAAAGCTCGCTGCCCAAATTTGCGATCGTTGGTAGGCCAAACGTGGGCAAATCGTCGATCATCAACGCCTTTGTAGGCAAGGAACGTAATATCGTTACCCCCATAGCAGGTACCACGCGCGATTCGATCCATATCGAGTACAATCAGTATGGTCATCATTTTATGCTGATCGATACCGCGGGTTTGCGCAAGAAAACCAAGGTGAAGGAAAATATCGAATTTTATTCGGTAATGCGTACCATCAAGGCGCTGGAAGAAGCTGATGTGGTGATCCTTATGATAGACGCGGTGGAAGGCATCGAGTCGCAGGACATTAACATTTTCCATCTCGCTGAAAAGAATAAAAAAGGCATTGTGATCGTGGTGAACAAGTGGGATCTGATCGAAAAGAATAATAAGACCACCAAAGTCTTCGAGGACATGATCCGCGAAAAGATTGCGCCGTTTACGGATGTGCCTGTTGTGTTCACTTCAGTAACCGAAAAACAAAGGGTATTGAAGGTAATCGAAACCGCTGAGAAGGTATATGCGAACCGTGCCAAAAAGGTACCTACTTCCAAATTGAACGATGAGATCCTGCCTATCATAGAAAGCTATCCACCCCCTTCCATTAAAGGCAAATACGTTAAGATCAAATACATCACCCAGATCAAAGGCGTATCGCCGATGTTCGCCTTTTTCTGCAACCTGCCGCAATATATCAAGGAGCCTTACCAGCGTTTTTTGGAAAATAAGCTCCGGGAAAATTTCGATTTTACCGGGGTGCCGATCGAGCTATTCTTCAGGCAGAAATAGTTTTGATGTGCAGATGGAATAAAATCATTTGCACATCTGCATATCAGCACATTTGCACATCCGCCCTGTAGCGTTTGGCTGATACCTTCCGTAATGATTAATAAATAAGTTAACTGATCTTATAAAGCACCTGGGCCTTATCCTTTTTTAAAAAATTGTCCGCTTTAATAATAGCGGAAGATTTTTTTTAGGTGTCTGTTACATTTCAACTAAAGCTTTCGTAGTTTTATATAAACCTTTAATCCAACACCTTATGAAAAAGTTGATGTACCCTCTGCTATTCGTTCTGGCGTTAACTGCCTGCCAAAAAGAGAAGCTTACGAAAAATTCCGGAAGCGGATTAATTATAAGAGCTCCTAACTCTAATGGCCCGGTAGGTTTTGTTAATAATTTTAATAGCCAGGATAGCCTGACCTCCATCGGCCTGATGAATAGTAATAGTCTTTCTGTTGATGGATTGGCATTCTACTTTTATGAATCATACAATGCGCTCGACGGAAACAATCAAATGGGATTATTCCAGATCGCCGACGCAAGACAAATACAAAATGGGCTGCCGATATTTTTTGAGGATCTAACCTATGGTTTCGAAAACGGCAATTTGAACGGTCCAGCGCCGCAATCTGTTGCCGGCGCTATTACTCTGGACAACAAGCCGCATTTATCGCTGGAAAATGTGCGGGATATTTTTGTCAATACGGATAACGCCAGCGAAGCAGCCAAAATTTCGATAGAGGATTCTCTGCTCGTGGCGCAGTTGGGGTATTACGATCTTAATCTTGATTGGCTCCCGAGCGGGAAGCCCCACAATTATGTCAAAGCCTGGTATGTGCATACAAAAGCAAAGGATGGCCGCAGGGGTATATCAGGGATGATAATGGCGGTGTGCTCAGTTTCACCCCGCTCGTTCGCCCGGGGCCGCCGGTACCGTAAAACGAACGATCAATTGATCGCTTCGACGGCTTTTTGCAGGGTATTATCGTCGCTGTTCAAGACCTCATAATAGGCGTTATCACCCCATTTGTAACGGGCGGCAAAAGCCTTCAGCAGTAATTTGATATTGCCTTTGGATTCCTTGATCTCCCTCGAATCCATTTGTCTCAGCGTTTGCGCCGCGTACTGGATAAAGTCATCGAACTGCGCATTGCTTACCTGGTAGTTCTTTATAAAACTGTCATTATTGTATTTGGCCAGGTCGCCCTGCATCTTATCGATCACAAAGGCGTTGAACAACTGACGATCGCCCAGGTCCTGCACCAATTCGGTGTTGCCAGTAGTATCAGCCGGAACAAATATATCCGGCAGGATACCGCCTCCGCTGAATACTTTCCGGCCATTTGCCGTATGATACACCGACGCCCTTTTGAAGGCGCTGTCGGCCAGATAACTCTGCTCCGAAAACAATTCGCCTTTTTGCATGCGCTGGGCAACTTCGTTATGATAATTCTCAAGGCCGCCTGCATATGATTTTTGGATCGAACGCCCGGATGGAGTATAATATCTTGCCACGGTAAGGTTCACGGCTGAACCATCATTAAATCCAAACTGCTGCTGCACCAGTCCTTTGCCGAACGACCTGCGGCCTACTATGGTGGCTCTGTCCAAATCCTGCAACGCGCCGGCCAGTATCTCACTTGCCGAAGCCGAATATTCATCAATGAGCACCGCTAACTTGCCGTCGTGAAACAAGCCTGTGTCGGTGGCAAAATAGTCCGTACGGGGCTCGTGTACCCCTTTGGTATAAACGATCAGCTTACCTTTTTGTAGGAATTCGCTGGCAAGTTCCGTAGCCGCGTTCAGGTAACCGCCGCCATTGCCGCGAAGGTCAAGCACTAATTTCTTCATGCCATCCGCCTGCAGTTTTTTCAGCGCATCGCGGAAATCATTGTCGGTTGTAGCGGCGAATTTGCTGATCTTGATATAGCCCATCTGCGGCGCAACCATGTAGGAGGCATCGAGGCTGCTCAGGTCAACATATCCGCGTTTGATCTTGTAAAGCTTAAGCGTTTTATTGTCTTCCTGGAGCACCGAAAGCGCTATTTGCGAATCTTTCTCGCCTTTAAAGGCTTTGTTTACCAACTCGGCGGTCAGGTGTGTGCCTGAAAACTTTTTGCCGTCCACATTGATCACCCTGTCGCCGGGTAAAATACCTGCTTTCATCGCCGGGCCCTGGTCATATACCTGGGGGATGTATAACGTATCGCGCAGTAACTGGTATTCGATGCCTATACCGTTGAAGCCGCCGTCAAGGCGTTCGTTGATAGATTCAGCCTGTTGTGGTGGAAGATATAACGAGTGCGGGTCGAGATTTTGCAGCAGGTTGTTCACCGCGACGCCCTCGAGGCTATCGGTATTCACCGAATCGACATAGTTATGGCGAACCAATTGTAAAACCCTGGAAACTTTATTGCCGCCGATAAAGCCATGCTGCCCCGGTGAAGCGATGAAAAGCCCCACGGCAACCCCGAACAACACCAGGATGAATGATCTGAATATGATAGCCGCCGCTCTTTTCATATACCCGTCACAAAATAATCAGAGTTCGAAAGATACTAATATATTGTCAACTACTAATTTGCTTTTGACGAATTTTAGCGATTTTTGTTGCAAGAATTTACATAAAAATGGAAAAGACCACCGAAAGGGATTCATACTACAGCGACCTGGAACTAATGCCTGTTCGCGAGATCCTGCAAAATATTAATAAAGAGGATCATACGGTGCCTAATGCGGTGGAAAAAGCACTGCCGCAGATCGAAAACCTCGTGACCGTAACGGCTGAGAAAATGAAGGCCGGGGGCCGTCTTTTCTATATCGGTGCGGGCACCAGCGGCCGGCTCGGCATCGTGGATGCTTCGGAGTGCCCGCCGACTTTCGGCGTTCCGTTCGACATGGTGGTGGGCATCATGGCCGGCGGCGATGGCGCCATCCGCAAAGCGGTAGAATTTGCCGAAGACGATATGCAGCAAGCATGGAAAGATCTTTCCAAATTCCATATCAGCGATAAGGATGTTCTGGTGGGAATAGCTGCGTCAGGTACTACTCCCTATGTGATAGGCGGCTTGCGCGAGGCAAATGCGCACAATGTGGTTACCGGCTGCATCGTTTGCAATACCGGCAGCCCGGTTGCGGCGGAGGCGAAATACCCGGTTGAGGTGGTTACCGGGCCCGAATTTTTGACAGGATCGACCCGCATGAAGGCCGGCACTGCGCAAAAATTGGTGTTGAATATGCTGTCAACGAGCGTAATGATACGGCTGGGCCGGGTAAAGGGCAACAAAATGGTGGATATGCAGTTATCCAATCATAAATTGGTGGACCGTGGTACGCACATGGTGATGAATTATACCGGCCTGCCCGAACATAAAGCGGCCGAGTTGCTCCTGAAACATGGCAGTGTGCGCAAAGCCGTTGAAGAATATATGCACACTAAATGATGTGCGGATTTCGAATGTGCAGATGAATTGTTAGATTAGAGAAAATTAAAGCCTTCCGTAAGCTGGCGGAAAGGTTGGAGAGGTTAAATGCACGAGATAGAGCCATATTACAAGTGGAGAGATGATTATATCGCGTCGGAGGATGAGCTTTCGCCCTTTTACGCGACCGAATACAGTGAATTTGAATTCGATAAGCAGGTCTATAATTACCTGCTGCACCCGCAGTGGGACTCATTCGGGTCGAACACGCTATACTTAAAGGTATTGTTCGCCGATTACGACCGCCGATACGCCATTATTGAGTTCATCGGTGAATGGAACGACGCTATCACTAACGATGTCATGCTGCTGAAACGCGAACTCATCGACCTGATGACCGACAGCGGTATCAACAAGTTTGTACTCATTGGCGAGAATGTGCTTAATTTCCATTCGTCGGACGATTGCTATTACGAGGAATGGTTCCAGGATGTGGAGGACGGCTGGATAGCGGGTATCAATTTCCGCGAGCATGTGATCGAAGAGTTCAAACGGAACAATATCGACTACTACGTCAATTTTGGGGGCGAACTGGACGACATGATTTGGCGGACCCTGAAACCACTGCAATTCTTCAAAAAGGTCGAAGAACAGATCACCAAGCGCCTGGCAATTTGATGCAGATGTGCGGATGAATTGCTAAATTTGTGTTTAGTTTCATACCTTAGTAAAACAAAATCAGTTTTTAAAAAATGGAAAATCAAAACCCGGACTACACGTATCAGAATGTGGTCCAGATAGAAGACGCGGATGCGTCAAGAAAATTTATAGCAGGGGTGTTTTTATGGATGTTTGTGGCGCTGGGTATATCGGCCGCGTGCGCCTACATTTTTGCGACCCCTGAATTCTTCCGTTTATTGATCGATCCGGCAACAAACCAGGTAAATGGTCTTTTCTACGTGGCAATGTTCGCACCTTTGGCATTTGTATTAATTATGTCGTTTGGTATGAATAAGTTGTCTTATGGCGTTTTGAGCATTTTATATATTCTTTATTCGGCGATTACCGGCATCAGCTTATCGATCATTTTGCTTGTTTATACACCAGCTTCGGTAATAGGAGTATTCTTGACTACATCGCTTGTTTTTGGCATCATGGCAGTTGCAGGTTATACTACCAAAACCGATTTGACTAAATTTGGTTCATTGCTGATCATGGGCGTTGTCGGACTTATCATAGCCAGCGTTGTGAATATGTTCATGCACAGCGAAGCAATGAGCTACATTGTTAGCTATATCGGGGTAGCGATATTTGTTGGCCTAACCGCTTACGATGTTCAAAAATTAAAGAATATTGGTGCGGGCCTCCAGTATGGTGATGCAACCTCAAAGAAGCTGGCTTTGATGGGCGGCTTAACCCTTTACCTGGATTTCATTAACCTTTTCTTGTATCTGATCCGGATTTTCGGCAGAAGAAGATAACAAGCCTTTTCTTAAAAAGAATAACGCCTCGCGGAACCAACCGGGGGGCGTTTTTTTATTTATATAAA
>JAFDZL010000467.1 GCA_018266935.1 Bacteroidota bacterium
GAAACGGCTACAAATATTACCGCGATAACGATGCAAGGGCGGCCTATCTTTACAACGATTCACTGCGGCAGTTTGTCACGTTTGACGACGAATGGTCAGTGAAGAACAAGTGCAAATACGTCAAAAGCAATAACCTTGGCGGCGTGATGTTCTGGGAATATGCCACGGATAAGAAGGAATATCTTCTAAAGGAGATCGATAAGGATCTTACGTATTAAACGCACGGGGCGGCCGGGCAAAAATGTATAGGAAACTCCTACGGCGTCTGACATCTTCTTTTGATTTCTATAAACAGGGAGCTCCTATGGAGCTTAACAATATTTAGTCCCGCAGGGCAAGGTCATTAAGTTAACGAATATGTCTTTCAAATAGCGCCGGACGGCGTTAAAGGTCGGTAGAAAATCCGTTTATAAAACAAATTTAGCGTGCCATAGGTACGCAACACGGCGAGGTTCCGTACCTATGGCACGGCATTCTGCGCGCTTATTTGCTACCGACCTTCGACCCCGATTGGGGTCAGCCTTAACTTAAAGGCATCGCCCATGCAGGACTGCCTGATTCAAAGAAATCGTCTTCATGTATTCCTGAAAACATTCTCCTTCACCATAAACAGCGGCAAATTGCCGTGTTTTAATACCCTGTCGTGGAAGTCCCGGATATTAAATTCGCTGCCCTGCTTTTTCATTAGCTCTTCTTTCCAATGCATGATCTGCAGCGCGCCGTATTTGTAGGTCACTACTTGCGCGGGCCAGCGGCGGATACGGGCGATCTCGCGCATGGCGATATCGTCCTGCCCGCGGATGCTCTTCTTCCAGAAAGCCAGCGCCTGCTCGTCTGTCCAGCCGTAATAGTTCAATCCAACATCAAGCGGTACGCGCACCGAGCGCACAATATCCCACTCCCATTTACCCAATTCATCATAAGGTGTTTGATAAACGCCAAGTTGCTTGCCTAATTCTTCGGCATAGGCGCCCCAGCCTTCGGCAAAGCCATAATAAAAGAACAACTGCTGAACGTCTGAAACTTTGATCTTAGCGGCGATAGATGCCTGGTAATGATGCCCGGGTACACCCTCGTGGATAAACAGCCAGTCGTACTGGCGTTTGCAGTAAGGTTTGTCGAACAGGTTATAGTAAAATGCATTATCGTTATAATACCCCGGGGTTTGGGCCAGCTGTTTGCTTTCGCCTCGTTCGATCTTCAATGCGGGCACCACGGTGTCGCTGAAAAGCTTATATAGGTTGGCCAAAACCACACTCCTGGTATGCTCAAATGCGCGCTGTACCTCTTCCGGCTTCGATGTGAAAAACGAAGAGTCTTTCAAATGAGCATAAAAGTCATTTTCGCTTAGTCCGGTGCGCTTGCGAACATCCTCAATATGTCCCTGCACCCTTTTCACTTCGCCCAGGCCAAACTGATATATCTGGTCGGGCGTGACATCGTCGCTAACCCATCTCTTCAATAAATAAACATACCAGGCTTTGCCGTTCGGCACTGTGATGATGCCGCCGGTTGGCACCTGTCCAGGCTTTTCTTTCAGCCATTGCTGTTCCAGGGCGATGCGTTCAAGGTTGAGCGACGTTTCATATTTGATGAGTTCATAATCTGTTTTTTGCGTCGGGGTAAGATCTTTTTCTTTACAAAGAGCAAGCTGCGATTTGATCCTACTGAAAAACTCAAATTGTTTTTGTACGCTATCGGCCGATTGGATGTGCTGGAGCCCACCCACATAGCTCAATTCTAATTGAGAAAGATTCAGGGCATTATATCCTTTGACAAAATCGGCCGAAAATGCATCGAATTTTTGCGGCTGTGCCTGCGCCGAGAAGGCCAGCGCGACAATGCCCAAACTGAGGAAAATTATCTTCATACTTTAGATTTTGTAATAGACTTTCCTGCCCTGTTGGATGTTACAGCAACCCATATTTAAGGTGAGATTCACCTATGCGGCCTTTGGTCTGCTTTTTGTAACTTACTTGTTACAATAACGTATAATCTTATCATGAGCAAGACAGAGATACCGGCGGAGATCGCAAAGAGACTGGAATACATCGAGGATAAATACGACATCTTTTTCAGGGCAAACAACAAACAGCTTTCTGATTATTATGACCTTGACGCGAGCTTTACTTTAAGGCTCAGGGAAGGGACTAATCTTCCTTTCACGCTCATTAACGAACTGAAGAGTCATTTCCGGGTGGAAAAGTAATTTGCGATCTAAATTCTTACGCCTGTTTATTAAGCCTTGCATATGCGATAAAAGTGCATAATGCCGACAACCATGAGATCGATGCCGCAAAGGGGAAAAAATAGATAATTTCATCCACACCCCAGAACGTCAAAATAATCGCCAGCGTCAGGATCAGTTTTTTTGCCAGCGACCTTGAAGTTAACTCTGTTGATACGACCCAAAGTGAAACGGCAATCAACACCAGCGCGATGGAGGTTGCATAACCGAACCCGTCGTAATAATCGGCCATGTTGCGGTTGCTGCCCATGAAGGGGAGCCTTGGCCCGGTCATGGCTTTCACCACATCCTTCCTGGCGGGATCGTCTTTCCAGCTGCTGAAACCGATGGTATGCAGTATGCAATGAATAAGCATCAGTACGGATGCTATCCTGAGTAATATTTTGGAGCTCATAGCAAATGGGTTAGGATTTGCCAATAAAACTAAGAAGAATATTCAGCAAGAAAAACGCCCCCGCTATTGAAACGGATATTCGATAACCTTAAATTTTTCGTTTGCTGCGCAGGTATCCAAATGCCACGAATAACCGACATCTTTAATGGCATAGACGAACCCTGCGGTCACCGTCTTTCCATATGGAATCCTCTTTTCAAAAACCAGTTGATGCGCTTTATCCGGGATATCTTTCACTTTGGCCGTAAAAACGGTAGAATCGAACGGCGCGCTCATGCCATCGCTTATGTGCAACGAAAAACTAATGTCGTAATTGTTCCCGGAAAAATTTTCGTTGGTGTAAAGTATGAATCTTAATGTCCTGGTCGAGGCGCTGACGGGCGGTTGTACAGGCTTTTCCTTTTTGCAGGATGTTGTTAAACAAATTGCCGCAAACAGTAAAATCACGGTTGGTAAAAAAAGTTTCATTGCGTTGCTTGTTGTATAGACAATGTTACAGCCGCCGGCCCGCAAAGGTTGCCTGTGCGAAATATTTAACAGTTAAATAAGAATTAGCTAACCGGGCAAACGCTGATAAAACGCGAAACCTAATCAGCGACAGCATGTTCTAATGATGATGAGTTTGGGTCTCATGCAAAAGCTATAGCAATGAAAAGGAAGGGAATTTTCGGATTAATAGTGCTTGGCCTCACCATGCTGGCGCTCGGAAATTATGCGCAAGCCCGGAAAAGGAGGGTAAATAATGAAGTACTGATCCGGCGTCAGATAGAAAAATTTGTCACGGCTTTCCGCACCCGCGATCTGAATCTGATGATGTCGTTATATGCGCCGGGACTGGTGGCCTTTGACATTGTGCCTCCGCTGCAGGACGCGGGAACCGACAACTACAGAAAAGTTTGGGCGGAAATATTCAAACACTTCCGCGGCCCGATCGATATCGCCTCGCACGATCTTGACATTATGGCCGACTATAATGTGGCGTTCAGCTACCAGCTGATACACGTACAGGCAACCATGACCGGCGGCCAAAAAGCCGACTTTTGGGAGCGTATGACCTTTGGTTTTCGTAAGCTCAATGGGAAGTGGCTCATCACGCATGAGCATGTATCAGTGCCGGTGAATTTAAAGACGGGGAAGGCTGTGTTGGATCTTAAGCCATAGCCGGCAGTCTTTGTCCAACTAATCAAGGTCTGAATCAAGATGGATCTTTCCATCAAACCATTTCCTGGCCGAATACCAGCAACCCTTGATATAATAATATTCCTCATCACCTAATACAATAGCAGGGTAATGCCCTTTCATATAAGTCAGCTTAGTTTTGGTTTTCGTCTTGAAGCCCGGAACTTCCCAGTCTCCGACCACAGCGTTAACATCCCTGTACGTGTTATAAAATATCTTTCTTTCGGAATCATATTTGACACCGAACTTCGCATTTAAATTATGATTTTTCTTAGGATGCTTGTCGGAATGATACCTGTCATTCGTTTTAATCAGAAATTGGTAATCTGTTTCATCGTTTCCCTTTAATTCGGCTGTAGAATAGTATTCACTCCATTCATCAGGTCCGGCAGATTGTGCGGCCGACTCTATTTCCATTGCGACATGCAGTTTGCCTTTCTCTATGCATATAACTACCGTATTTTGTAGTCCCAAATCCGAGCCGCCACGCGGACTGTAAAGAATTTCCAGGAAGTTTTTGTTCAAAAAATGTACGCTATCCATCCCCATCACATCAATAAATACGAGACTATCATTGCCGCATGAAATATTCAATCTTTTTGTGAATGGTTTTTGCGAAACTGCGACATTGTAAAGTTTCCCGTCAAAGGATTGCAGGTCATAAGTAGTTAAAGTGTAAGACAAAGTGTCTCCATAAACTATTATGGGAACTTCTTTGACTGAACTTGCTTCACGTTCAATGCGCAATTCAGCGGCCTTTTCGCTTTCCGGGGTAACATTGATATAGGACCACAATTGTGCTTTTACCGAAGTACTGAAGCTTAGCAGCATAACAACGACTGCTGCAGGTTTAGGAAATTTCATGATGGGTTGAAATGATGAATAAATTTAACAATTATTCATTTAAACAAATTTCGGCTCTAAAATTAATTGGGTGTCACCCTGAGGTTCTCGAAGGGTTCGTGCGCCGCAGGGTCCTCTACGGGAGACCCCGCGTGGACGGTATAAGATAAATTTTCTCAATCAGAGACTCATCAGGTATCAAAGAATTGTTCTGTTCTTCTTTCATATTGAAAACCAAGATACAACTTGAAGTCACAAATTGTGATTTCAAGTTACCCACTAGCCCACCAGCAACCCCTTCAGCCTACTCCCCGGCTTCGTAAAGCGCTCCTGCAGGAATTTACCGGTATAAGAATTTTCCTGTTTCAGCAAATCCTCAGGCACGCCTTCGAATACGATCTGCCCGCCGTTATCGCCGCCTTCCGGACCGATATCGATCACCCAGTCGGCGCATTTGATCACATCCATGTTATGTTCGATCACCACGATGGTATTGCCCTGGTCGAGCAGCGCATCAAAGGATTTGAGCAGCTTTTTGATGTCGTCGAAATGCAAACCGGTGGTCGGTTCGTCGAAAATGAAAAGTGTTTTATTCGAATTGTTCCCCTTCACCAAGAACGACGCCAGCTTGATACGCTGCGCCTCTCCGCCAGAAAGCGTGTTGGACGATTGACCTAACTGCACATAACCCAACCCCACATCAGCCAGAGGTTTGATCTTGCTGAGGATCTTTGGCTCCTTGCGGAAGAACTCCAGCGCTTCCTCGATGGTCATGGCCAGGATATCCGAAACATTTTTGTCCTGGTAGGTCACATCCAAAATATGCTGTTTGAAGCGCTTGCCGCCGCAGGTTTCGCAGGTAAGGAAAATATCGGCCATAAACTGCATCTCGATCTTCACTTCGCCTTCGCCCTGGCATACGTCGCAGCGGCCGCCTTCCACGTTGAAGGAGAACGCTGACGGCTTAAGACCCGCTGCTTTTGCCGCCGGTTGGGCCGCATACAGGTTACGTATCTCGTCCCAGGCTTTCACATAGGTAACCGGGTTCGAGCGCGACGACCGCCCGATCGGGTTCTGATCGACCATCTCAACCTGTTCCACTTTATTATAATCGCCGGCCAACTCATCGTAAGTGCCGGTTTGTTCGCCGGTGTAGTTGCCAAGCGCTTTTTGCAGTGCAGGTGCAAGAATGCGTTTTACCAAACTCGTCTTTCCCGAACCGGAAACACCGGTCACCACGGTCAAAACGCCCAACGGGAATTTCGCATTTACATGCTTCAAGTTGTTTTCGCGCGCACCTTTTACCTCCACATAATCGTTCCATTTGCGGCGATGCGCAGGTATAGCTATTTGTTCCTTTCGGGCTAAGTAAAGCCCCGTCAAGCTATCCTCGTCATCCATGATCTCATCATAAGTGCCCGAGAATACCAGTTCGCCGCCATGCGTACCAGCTGCCGGACCGATATCGATGATGTGATCCGCTGCCTGCATGATCTCTTCCTCATGTTCCACTACCAAAACGGTATTACCCACATCGCGGAGGGATCTCAGCACGCTGATGAGCCTTTGCGTATCACGCGGGTGAAGGCCGATGCTCGGTTCGTCCAAAACATACACCGAGCCCACCAAACTGCTGCCCAGCGAGGTGGCCAAATTGATGCGCTGCGATTCACCGCCTGAAAGCGTGTTCGACAGGCGGTTCAGCGTCAGGTAGCTCAAGCCGACATCGTTCAAAAAACCTAAACGGTTGGCGATCTCTTCCAATAAGCGCTTGCCGATCTTTTTGTCACGGTCTTCGAGCTTCAGTTCCTTAAAAAAGTTATAAGCCTTATCCAGCGGCATCAGCACAATATCGGTTATCGATTTGCCATCGATCTTCACGTAAGAAGCGTCCTGCCTCAGGCGGCTGCCTTTACATTCAGGGCAGGTGGTTTTCCCGCGGTAGCGCGAAAGCATCACGCGGTATTGTATCTTATAGGTTTGTTCTTCTAATTCTTTAAAGAAGGCATCCAGTCCGCGGAAATATTGATTGCCGGTCCATAACAGGCGCTGCTGTTCCGGAGCCAGGTGGTTGTACTGGCGGTGTATCGGAAAATCGAACTTCAAAGCATGTTTGATCAGCTCGTCGTTCCACTCACGCATTTTTTCCCCGCGCCATGGAGCGATAGCGCCTTCGTAAATGGTCTTGCTTTTATCCGGTATCACCAAATCCTCGTCAATGCCGATCACCTTGCCATAGCCCTCACAACGCTTGCAGGCGCCATACGGATTATTGAAGCTGAAGAAATTCGGTGAAGGCTCCTCGAAAGTGATGCCGTCCAGCTCAAAGCGGTCGCAGAAAAAGCGCTCGCTTTCCTTTTCGTCTCCTGGTTTTTGATAACGGATATAGCAGTCGCCTTTACCTTCAAAAAAAGCCGTCTGAACCGAATCACCCAAACGGCTGATGGTTTCGTCAGTATCGTTCTTGGTTACGCGGTCGATAACAATAAAAACCGGCGATTTCTCCGGCGAGGATGCAGCTTTCTGCTTTTTGCTTTGTGCTTTCGGCTCTAAAGGATCGTTGGCAATTGAAGTATCTTCCAAAATCGATTCGATCCTCGATATTTTCCCTTCGTACTCCACGCGAACGAAGCCCTTTTGCAGCAGGATAGCCAACTCCTCTTTCAGGCTGCGGTTATTGTGGGGGTGCAGCGGGCCAAGAATGGTCATCTGTGTTTCATCCGGCAGCGACATGACGAAATTCACCACATCGGTGACATTATCCTTTTTCACCACATTGCCGGAAACCGGCGAAATGGTTTTGCCGATGCGTGAAAACAGCAATTTTAGATAATCGTATATCTCTGTAGATGTTCCCACGGTTGAGCGCGGGTTCGAAGTGATCACTTTCTGCTCGATAGCTATGGCCGGGGCGATGCCCTTGATATAATCGACATCGGGCTTGTTCATCCGGCCCAGAAACTGCCGGGCGTAGCTCGAAAGGCTTTCCACGTAGCGCCGCTGCCCTTCGGCATACAGCGTATCAAAAGCCAGCGACGACTTGCCCGAACCCGACATCCCGGTGATCACCACCAGTTTGTTCTTGGGTATGGCCACGTCCATATTCTTCAGGTTGTGCACCCGCGCGCCTTTGATAATGATATTGTGTTGTGGATCCTTTTCTGCTTCGCTGCTCATATTCTGGTTCATAGTTCATGGTTCATGGTTCATGGATTTGCACGATTGGCTATGATCCATGAACTATCAACTATGAACTCGCTTTTGCGGATGCAAAATTCCTAAAAAAATTAGCACTTTCCAAACGATTTAGTCGGCTGATTGTAATTGTTTTATCAGTCGAAAATCGTGGTTAAACTTCGCAGGTATTGTTTAGTCTAATTTGTTAAAAAATGTTAAAAAATCACTTTTTATGCAATATTACCGCCTTATCACAAGGCGCCGTTTGCATTTTTAGTCGGAATTCGCTTTATTTGGGTAACATTATATTAACAGAAAGGGCCCTATAGATCGAATTCTACTTTATCAATTAGCGATTAAAGAACTTAGTTTAAAGTAGTAATCTATGGATTTTCAATTGAATAGTGATCAGGACCTTATCCATCAATATGTGGCGGGGGACGAAGCGGGGCTGGTTGAACTCATCCGACGATACCAGGCAAAGATTTATACTTCCATTTATTTATTGGTCAAAGATGAATATCTCGCTGAAGATATTTTCCAGGATACTTTCATCAAGGTTATCAATACGCTGCGCGCCGGCAAATACAACGAGGAGGGCAAATTCCTCCCCTGGGTAACGCGGATCGCGCATAATTTGGTTATCGACCATTTCAGGCGCGAGAAACGCACCCCGCTGGTTGACGGCGGCGACGATTTCGATATTTTCGACGTGCTGGGCCATTATGATGAAAGTACCGAGGACCGCATGGTGCGCGAACAAACGCACAAGGACCTCAAAGCGCTTATTCATCTTTTACCGGCCGAACAGAAAGAAGTACTGATCATGCGCCACTTCGGCGATATGAGTTTCAAGGAAATAGCCGAGGTAACCGATGTAAGCATCAATACCGCGCTGGGACGTATGCGTTACGCGCTCAATAACCTGCGTAAAATGATGCAGAGCAAGGAATTGAGCCTGAAAAATTAGGCCTTAGGCTTAGTTGAAGAGGTTATAAAGGTTGTAGATGTTGTAAAAGTTATCTTTTGCAATATTTACAACCTTTCCTCGTTTTATATCCACTTGATCGGTTCAACCTCTACAACCACTCCACTTCTGCAACCGCTACAACTAATTCCACAAAAATTTCATCAAAATTTCATCTTCGGTATAATATTCTATTTTTGTGTACGTTATCTCCTTATAACAAACCCAAAAATAAACCAACAACGGAAGGAATTTGAAAGCGTATGAACGAAACTTTTACTACTACTTTAAACGACACATCTAACCAAAAGGCTATGAACGAGTCAGACGCCATTGAGAATTTGGAAGCAGATGATCTGATATTTTATCACTCGCTGCGCGCCGACTTGGATATTCTGAAAAAGAACCCAAGTCCGCAAACCATCCACAAGATATTGGATTACTCCAAAAGCTTGCGTTAGATAGAGTTCATGGATGATAGTTCATAGATCATAGCCGTTTACCGGCTTATGGCCTATGAACTTTTTATTTCACTTCATCACTACTATTTCTATTTTCGCAGAAAGTTGAAATCATAGCACAATGTGCCATGAACTATGAACCATCAACTATGAACTAATAAAATGCTCCGCGCCGAACGCTACCGCCATTTTATAGCATATTTTTCTACCCATCAGCCCGATGCGCAAACCGAACTGCACTACGGCAACGCGTTCCAATTGCTTATCGCGGTGATCTTATCGGCACAGTGCACAGACAAGCGCATCAATATCGTGACGCCGGCTATCTTCCGGGATTTTCCTACACCAGAATCGCTGGCGGGCGCTACACCCGGGGAAATTTTTGAATATATCAAAAGCGTAAGCTATCCCAACAACAAGTCGAAGCACCTGGTGGGCATGGCTAAAATGCTGGTGGATGTTTTTCACGGCGAAGTGCCTTCTGACTTAAATGAACTAAAAAAACTGCCTGGCGTAGGTAGAAAAACAGCCAATGTCATTGCCTCGGTGGTTTATGAAGCCCCGGCTATGGCAGTGGATACGCATGTATTCCGCGTGGCCAACCGTATCGGGCTCACCAATAAAGCCAAAACACCTTTAGCCGCCGAAAAGCAGTTATTGGAATATTTACCAAAAGAAACCGTCCGTTTTGCGCATCACTGGCTTATCCTGCACGGGCGTTACATCTGCCTGGCGCGCAGCCCCAGGTGTGAAATATGTCCCATCAACTGGTTCTGCCGTTACTACGAACAAACCCACACCGAGGCCGCTTTAAAACGCGCCGAAGCAGCTAAAGCGAAAAAGGCAAAAGACCAGAAAAAGAAAAAGAAACTGGACACCATCGCTAAAGAACTGAAAAAACGCAGTGTGGAGAAAGATATTTGATTGGTTATTAATAGTTGATTAAGTTTGATATTGGCAGTTGATTGAGTTGAATAAGTTGATTAAGTGAGTGGTTGAAATCCTGCGAAACCCAACCTAATCAACTTAATCCAACCTAATCAACCACTTAACTTAAAAAAATACTAAATAAATTAGCAAATATCAAAGTAATTATTTACGTTTGCTATCCTATTACTAAAAGCATGAGCAACTCAGAGAAATTGAAAGCACTGCAGCTTACGTTGGATAAGCTGGAAAAGTCATACGGTAAAGGCACCATCATGAAGCTGGGCGATACCGCAATCGAACCCATCGACGTGATACCTACCGGCTCTATCGGCCTCGACCTGGCCCTGGGTGTTGGCGGTTTGCCAAAGGGAAGGGTGATCGAGATCTACGGTCCTGAATCGTCCGGTAAAACTACGCTGGCTATCCACGCCATCGCCGAATCGCAAAAGCAGGGCGGCATAGCGGCTTTCATCGATGCTGAGCATGCTTTCGATCGCTTTTATGCGAAAAAGCTGGGTGTCGATGTCGAGAATCTTTTGATCTCTCAACCCGACAACGGCGAACAGGCGCTGGAAATCGCCGACAACCTGATCCGCTCAGGAGCTATAGATATCATCGTGATCGACTCCGTTGCTGCTTTGGTGCCGAAAGGCGAAATTGAAGGCGAGATGGGCGAAAGCAAGATGGGCCTCCAGGCGCGTTTGATGTCGCAGGCATTGCGTAAGCTTACCGGCACTATCAGCAAGACCGGGTGCTGCTGTATCTTTATCAACCAGCTGCGCGACAAGATCGGCGTGATGTTCGGTAACCCGGAAACTACTACAGGTGGTAACGCGCTCAAATTCTATGCTTCGGTACGTTTGGATATACGCCGCATTTCGCAGATCAAGGAAACCGACGAAGTATCGGGCAACCGCGTGAAGGTGAAGATCGTGAAGAACAAAGTCGCCCCGCCGTTCCGTATCGCAGAGTTCGATATCATGTTCGGCGAAGGCGTTTCCAAAGCCGGCGAGATCATCGACCTGGGGGTTGATTATAATATCATCAAGAAATCAGGCTCATGGTTCAGCTATGGCGATGCACGCCTGGGACAGGGACGCGACGCGGTTAAGCAACTGCTGCTCGATAACCCTGAACTGATGGATGAACTGGAAACCAAGATCAAGGAAACAGTGACCGGCGATAAGATGATGGTGGAAGAGGAATAAATTAAAAAAGAATGTCATTTCGAGCGAGGTACGAGCGAGAAACCTTATCGGCCGGGACGGTAAAACGTCACGCATGTCGTACAAGGTTTCTCCTCGCTCCAACGCGCTACCAACCCGGGCTCGTTCGAAATGACATATTGATTTAATAAGTGATTTTTAGATAGAGGCTCTCAAATTGAGGGCCTTTGTTTTGAACACGATTTGAAAGATGCTATAGATGAACAAGATTGTCTCATCGGTGTTCAATCGTGGCTATCACCAAAATCCTGAAAATCGTGTTCAAAATCGTATTCTCAGGTATCTCGTGGATGCACTTCGCCGGAACGTTCCGTTGGTTGTTTCCTGGCCTGGTCAACGGTCAGGTAGGTATAAACAATAGCGACGGTAACCAATATAGCCAAAATAATGAGGCCGGTTACACCTTTGCGCTTGTCCTGGCGCATGAGCCAGATGAAAAATACCACCAGGGGCAGTACAAAAACCGAAAAAAATATAATTGAAGCGACTGTCAATGAATAACGATTAAATATTTTGCCTGCAAAAGTATAAATAATTTGAAGGCACCGCCCGGTTACCGTTCAATAATTACCTTTCGCGTATAATTCTTGCTGCCGAGCAACACTTTCAAGATATAACCGCCGGGCGGCAGGTGGCTGGTATCCAGGACGGCGCTGTAATTGCCCTGAGGTATCGACTGCTGCTGCAGCGTGCTGGTCTGCCCGGCGCTGTTCACCATCGAGATGCTCATATCCGCTGCAGCCGGTGAAGCGAAAACAACATTCAATTGCCCGTTTGCCGGAACCGGGAACAGCGTAAGACCGATCTCGTCATTTCCCGGTGTCTTCGCCAATACCACATAGACAAACTTATCCGAAAGCGACTCGCATCCGCTTGCCGCTGTCACGCCTACGGTATAATTACCGCTTTGCAGCGGCGTATAGGTTTGGCCGGTGGCGCCGTTGATGGGCACGCCTTCCAGGTACCATTGATTGCCTGATGCAAAATTCGAGCTTAGTACCGTGCCGTTTTGCGTGATCACCGGCTTTGTCAGTGTCACGGCTTGCCTGGGTACCGAAGCGCGTCCGGGGCTGATAAGGTGAATGTCCGACAAGTGATAGTAGGGGTTCTTGTAATAAGCCGTATCCGTGCTGGATGTAGCCGTGTTGCTCACAATGCTGAATACGTCACCTATCTTGAAAGGGTAACCCGTTACGCCGCCATTATTGCGGAAAATGGTTGCCACGCTATCATAGACCGTATTGATCGTGTATGAACCTGCGGAAGGTAGCAGCAAGTTGAGGTTATACACCTGGCCCTTATCGTTCGGATCGTCGGGCTGCGCGCCGGGTTGCGGGTTCGATCTGGTTGCGACAGCGTTGATGGTCGTAGTGGAAACGATCTCACCCGTCGAATCCGCTACATTGAACGTGATCTGGCCGGGGTAACCAATATAGAGCCTGGCGGTCGAAATTATAACAGGTATTCGCGTGAATACATTTATCGCCGGCGAGAATTGATTATACCCTCCCGCGGTAAACACATTTTTGGTACGCGGACCGATCGTCGCCTTAAAATCATTCAGACCGGCATAATAGGTATTGTTCACGGGCGCCTGGGCCGTCGTGGCCGCTGCGCCATAGGCAACCGGTACAGAATCTGCAGCAGCACTGTACCAGAGCAATTCGCCATCGCCTGCGCCCGACAGCTGGTACTTCGAGATAGTATTGCAATAGGTAGCTGTAAGGTTTGTCGCAGCAGTAGGGTTTGAAGTGACGACCGTATCAGTTACCTGGTTATTTCCGGGTATAGGGTCTGAAGCCAGTGTTGTAGCAGCGGTGATCACATACGTTGAAGCGGGCGTTACGTTAAAGGCAGAAGTAAAGGTAAAATTATCCTCTGCGGAGGGGGTAAGCGTCCCTGTAAATGTTTGGTTCAATGTTGTTACCGTACCGCCCGGACCAATGATAGTTACCTTAACCGGGATATTGCTGACATTCCCGCTGCCAAAGTTCTTCAGTTTTACCGTAACTGCTGAATTACCGCTGCAAACTCCCCCGGTCACCGGGCTGACGATAGCAATAGCTCCCACGTCAACACTGGCCTGCAAAAATTGCACGCGGTAATCCTGTGTTTCACCTTTAGCATAGCTCCCGCAGGGCGTTACGATCGTGGGGTCGGTCGTTTCCTCACACACCACGCGCATCAGGCTGAAATTTCCGGGAATTATATTGTTGGGGACGGTGATATTTGTTGTATAGGTTCCCGTCCCGTTAATAACTCCGGTGGTTGCCACCAATTCGCCGGCGTCAAAGACACCATCACCGTTCCAGTCGATGAACACCTTTGCTATCTTACTGAAATTGGCACCGCAAGTGCCAAGGGTGATACTAAGCGGGTAGGTTTTACTTTGCTCGAGTTGCACCGTCATATTGGTATAATCCGAATAGGTGGTGCAGCCTGCCGGCGGCGTGTTATTGATATTGGACAGGGTAACATTATTGATCCTGGAATCGGCGCTGGAAGCCGGTCCTGATGCGCAATAAGCAACGCCGCCGATGCCCGTAGTAATTAGCGAATAATCTTGCGAACCTGATTTCAGCGTGCCTTTATGCGAAACGGTTATCGTATAAGCCCGGCCCGGAATAGCTCCCGCGAGATATACCTGCTCCACGTTATCGACAATGTTATCGCCCTTCGTAGCAGGTGCTGACGGCTTTGCAGGATCGAGCACCCATGGCAGATAGGTGATGGTCCCGTCACTTATCCTCACGTCGAGGTCATTTACCAGCTTCGGCGTGCGATCGTTGATCACGCCTGTTTTGGTGGTATCGCCTGCAGGATCGGTCCAGCAGATGGTCGCCATCAGCGGGCCGTTGCCTGAAGCGATTACGTTGAAGGTTTGTGTTTGCCCCTGTGCCAGTGTATTTTCCCGCACGATACTTTTTGTGCCGTTATCGGTAAGCGCCTGGGCCGCTTTAGCCGTATTGAGCAAACCCCAGCCATAGATATAATCCGGGCCGGGGTTTCCGCCATCGAAAGCGGTAGCGCAAGCCAGTCCCTTGAGCGTAGCCGCGCGCATAAACGCGCCTGCGTGTTTTTCCGCGTAATATTCCTGCAGCAGGTAAAGCGAGCCGGTTACGTTCGGCGCGGCTTGCGACGTGCCTGAAAACATGACATAATTCGCAGGTCCGCCCGCGCCGCACGATAACACGTTCAACCCGTTAGCTACAATATCCGGCTTTACACGGCCGTCATTTGTAGGTCCCCAACTGCTGAAATAGGTCGTCGATACGCTTTGCACATTCGTCGGGCCAAAAGGTAAGGGGTCAATCGCCCCAACGGTCATAATGTTGTTTGCGTTTCCGGTCGTACTGATCGTCTGATATGCATCGTTGCTGCTGATATTCGCCGGCCGGGGGCCTTTATCCACCATCGTTGGGTTGGTAGCGCTTTTGTAACCAAAATAATCCTGCCCTACCGCCGGCCCGGTGCTGCCCCGCGCGTTACCGGCTGATTCGACGATCAGATAGTAGGGAGTATTGAAGGCTATCTTGTCCCAGGTCTGTGCGCGCAAGTCGTAAAAACCAAAGGTATAGTCAACCGTGTCACCTGGCAGACCGAACCATTCCCAGCGGTTGAATATGCTATCAAAAACCCAGCCTGCTTCGTCGCCATAAGAATGGTTCGATAACAATAGGTTAGGAGCTGCGGTGCTCATTTCGGCATCGTCGTTATTAAAATCATACGATTGCAGTGTGGCGGCATTGAAGGCCATCCCTTTAGCCGCAGGATAGACCCCTTTGGCTATCATCGTGCCGCTTACGTGCGTGGCATGATCGATCACCGGCGAAGAAGGATCGTTTAACTTAATAGTCTTTCCTGCAAATTCCTGGTGACCCGAATATACCGATCCGCCGTCCCAGATGGCCAGTTTATTGTCCAGGAACAGGCTGGAGCCGGACAGGTTCAGGCCCAATATGCCTCCGGGTTGCAGCGCGTTGGTATTAGTTGTGGCTGCGGAAATGATGTTTTCGTGCGTTACCAGGTAATGAGGGAAGCCGTTTTTATCCACGCCCTCCAGTACCATTATGCCGCCGCCTTTGGTTTTCCGGCTGATCGTCCAGTTGTATTTCCGGGCGAGGGCCAATGCCTTTTGATGAGATGTATCGTAATCATTCCTCGCTTTGACGGCAAGTGCCTGCAATTCCAGCTTACTTTGGGCCGAAAGAGGTATCTGCTGGCAAAAAGCTCTGCCTGAGATCAGAATTAAAGAACATATTGCCAGTAAAGTAAAGGTTCGCCTCATAGGCCCGCTTCGCGATTAGTTAATTGATTCAAATCACCTTCTGTCCAGTCGTCCAATTGATACACCTTTCCCCGGTGTTAAACGTTGCCTGTAAGTACAATGGTCGTATTAACGACAACGCGAAACCTAAAATTATACCCCGGGATCATTTATTCATTTGATAATATAAACAAAATTCAATCCCGCCAACGGATAACGCCGTTCCAGTTTTTCCTGTATTATTTTATAAGTTCTGACTTCCGGATAAGCTGAAACACCTGTCTGCATTAGTGTCAGCCTCTGTATATCCAGTATCCGCAAGCCATGACATGTATTGGGAGTGTCCTTGTTATAACAAAACGGCTCAAGAGGTTTACAAGCGTTTACATCGCCTACACAAATGACCATTTCCGGGAAATTTCCTGAAAATAAATCGGATGATAAAAAACGATCCCAATAACCGAAAAGACCCAATGCGGGCAAAATTCCCCAAAATAAAATCATCAATTTATTATACCCTTTGAAGATCGGTGCAAAGACGCTTATATTTTCATTTCGGTTCAAAAAAAGACAATATAGCAAAAACATCATCGAAATGTTCCATGGCCACAGTACTCTGAACACAATGCCGTACGACCCTACAAAAAACAGTATAAACACGTGCATTGCTATCAGTGCTTTTGCCGAAATGACCTGTGTTTTTCTGATCAATAACCCGGCGCCCAGCAATAACTCAATCGCCCCCACAAGGTATCCACTGTAATAAAGCCAGTTTTGGTTCAAAATATCTGCAGGCGTATTTAAAAACCTATTCA
>JAFDZL010000468.1 GCA_018266935.1 Bacteroidota bacterium
TTCACCATCCTACAGTGTTGTAGTTTCGAGTAGTGAGTTTTCAGTTGTGAGTATTTCTACTCAAAACTCATTACTCAAAACTCTCGACTAAGCTGTTGGGGAAGGGGTCGAACCTTCAAGGAGTGGTTGGCCAATCTTGCGACTGGTTTCCCATGCTCTCCGCCACCGGGACAAGGAGGTGTGTCTGCCAAAAATTTCACCACCCAACATTATTTTAAGCGATCAAAGAACGGCTATCATTTCTGATTGCTTATCACAAATTTAGCGGCACTATCAATTTCTTGCAAATATTTCAATAAAATATTTGTATTTTTAGTTTTATTTTAATTAAACTTGTATTTGAATACAGAAATTCAAATTTATGTCCCAGAGAAAAGCTCAAAATTTAGAAATTGATAATCTCGACATCCAGATATTGTCGATTTTAATGAAGAATGCGACTACTCCTTACACCGAAATCGCCAAGGAATTGATCGTTTCAGGCGGCACGATCCACGTCCGCATGAAGAAACTGGAAGAAATGGGTGTCATCAAAGGCGCCAGCCTCGAGGTCGATCCGCAAAAGCTGGGATATGATATTACGGCCTTCCTGGGCATTTATCTTGAAAAGGGCTCACAGTACCACGAAGCGGTAAAAGCGCTGAAAGCGGTAAAAGAGATCGTGGAGCTGCATTACACCACCGGCAGCTACAGCATTTTCGCCAAGATCGTATGCCACGATACCACGCACCTGCGCGAGGTATTGAACGAGCATATCCAAAGCGTAAAAGGCATCCAGCGCACCGAAACCTTTATCTCGCTGGAAGAAAGCATCAGAAGGCAGATCACTTTGGAGTAATATTTACAAAAGCATTTCGAATTATACCTTGTAGAGACGCATAATTATGCGTCTCTACGGATTATTTAAATTTTCCTTTCAGGGCTGCCAGCTTAATAGCCATGTCCGTTTCTGGCTGATCATGCTTTTTATGCTGATTATCCTGGGTGTGTTTATGCTGTGGCTGCCGGTATTCAGGCCTTTTTTGTTCCGGCTTCGGTTCGTTCTCCTTCATTGAAAGCGATATGCGTTTGCGTGCGGTATCCACTTCCACCACCGTCACCTGTATTTTTTGGTGAACCTTTAATACTTCGTTGGGGTCTTTGATATACCGGTTAGTGATCCTGCTCAGGTGCACCAATCCATCCTGGTGAACGCCAATATCTACAAACGCCCCAAAATTGGTGATATTCGTAACAATGCCCGGCAGCTTCATACCGATCTTAAGGTCACTTATCTCGTTCACACCTTCGGTAAAGCTAAATGCCTCGAACTGTTCGCGCGGGTCGCGGCCGGGTTTGGCGAGCTCGGCCATAATATCGTTTAAAGTCGGAAGGCCCACAGTATCCGTTATATAACGCTGCAGCGGGATGCTTCTGCGCAAAGCGGCATCACTCATCAATTCTTTAACCGAGCATTTCGCGTCTTTGGCCATCTGTTGCACCAGCGCATAACGCTCCGGGTGGACAGCGCTGGCATCCAGAGGGTCTGCTGCATTGTGGATGCGCAGGAAGCCCGCTGCCTGCTCAAAAGCTTTTCCGCCCAATCGGGCCACGTCCTTCAGTTGTTCGCGTTTGCGGAAAGCGCCGTTGGCGTTGCGGTATTCCACAATATTTTGCGCTAATTGCGGACCAAGACCAGAAACATAAGCCAGTATCTGTTTGGAAGCTGTATTCAATTCCACACCAACCGCGTTAACGCAGCTGATCACCGTATCATCCAGCTTAGCCTGTAATTTGGTTTGATCTACATCGTGCTGGTATTGACCGACGCCTATGGATTTCGGGTCGATCTTTACCAACTCGGCTAACGGGTCCATCAACCGGCGACCGATAGAAACGGCGCCACGAACGGTGACGTCCTTGTCCGGGAATTCCTCGCGCGCAGCCTCCGACGCTGAATAGATCGACGCGCCGCTTTCGTTCACCATCACGATATTGATACCCGGCAGGTTCAACCCACGAACAAAAAGTTCGGTCTCGCGACCTGCTGTGCCGTTGCCAATCGCGATGGCTTCAATATGATATTTTTCAACCAGGTGCCTGGTTGTTTTGGCAGCTTCGCTTGCTCCGCCGGCGCCAGTATGCGGGAATATGGCGGTGTATTCGAGCAATTTGCCTTGCTCATCGAGACAGACAACTTTGCACCCCGTACGAAAGCCCGGGTCTATAGCCATTACCCTTTTCTGCCCGAGCGGTGCGGCCATGAGCAACTGGCGTGCATTTTCGGCAAAAACCCGGATCGCTTCCTCATCGGCCAGCTTTTTGGTGTGCAGGCGTATCTCGGTTTCCATCGACGGCTTGAGTAAACGTTTGTAACCGTCGTGTACGGCTAACCGAACTTGCTGCGAGGCGGCGTTATTTCCCTTGACAAACAATCGCTCCAGCAATTCAATGGCCAATTCCTGTTCAGGTTGAATGTCCAGCCAAAGCACTTCCTCCTTTTCACCGCGGCGCATAGCCAATACCCGGTGCGAAGGCGCGGTTTTTACCGACTCCGACCAATCAAAGTAATCTTTGTATTTAATACCGGCTTCCTCTTTGCCCGGCACCACTTTCGACTGAAAAGTACCTTTCTCCAGGAAAAGTTCACGCAATTTGGTTCGGGCATCGGCATGTTCGCTGATAAATTCGGCAATGATATCCCTCGCCCCCGCTAAGGCCTCTTCTATATTGTTCACACCCCTCTGCTCATCGACATATTTAGCGGCTTCCTCTTCCGGGTCGATGCGGTTTTGCTCAAGCAGCAGATCGGCCAGTGGCTGCAAGCCTTTTTCCCGCGCCGCTGTGGCCCTGGTTTTCCGTTTGGGGCGGTAAGGCAGGTAAATGTCTTCCAACGCCACCATGGTTTCGGCGTCATTCAACTGCTTTTCCAGTTCTATCGTCAGCTTGCCCAGTTCGGTCAGCGATTTGATGATCGCTTCACGGCGTTTATTCAGTTCACGCAACTGCGCAATGCGGTCGCGGATTGCGGCTACCTGCACCTCGTCGAGACTGCCCGTCAGTTCCTTGCGGTAACGGGAAATAAAAGGAACCGTAGCGCCTTCGTCCAAAAGGTCAACCGTCGTGCTCACCTGTTTCTCGCTGATAGAAAGCTCAGAGGCTATTTTCTTGTAATGTGTGGTCATATTGTTTTTGCCGGATTGCGAAGTTGCCACCTTTCGGGCAAACGGCAAAGGGTTGTTTAAAAACAATTCCTGACACTTGCGCTACACAAAGCCCGCCCCAGACATTTTGATTTTACAACCCAAATGCGCAATTTTGCATGGCTTATAGAGAAAGACGGAGGGATTGGACCCTGCGATGTCTTAGCAACCTGTGCTTACAAGGTGCTACGTTCTACTCAACCACTTCAAAAACTGGTTAAGAAAGATAAGCGGATGTCAACATTTTATCCGGCATTTCGTTATAAGCTTCGATCAGTTTGCAGTTATTAGTTGGCGGTTTGCAGTTTTTGCAGTTGCCGACACTGCCAACTGCAAACAGGCAACTGCCAACTGGCTACAAAATGAACATCAGAGAAGAATTAAAAAAGAGAATACTGGTTATCGACGGCGCGATGGGTACGCTGATACAGCGCTACCAATTGTCGGAAGAGGATTTTCGCGGCGAGCGATTTAAAAATCATCAGGTTGATCTGAAAGGCAACAACGACCTGCTGAATATCTCGCGGCCGGATGTGATCCGTGCTATCCACAAGGAATACCTGGACGCCGGCGCAGATATCATCGAGACCAACACTTTCAGCACGCAGCGCATTTCGCTGGCCGACTACAAAATGGAGGACTTGGCTTACGAACTGAGCTATGAGGGCGCGAGGATTGCTCGCGAGGTTGCCGATGAATACAATCAAAAAGACCCTTCAAAACCGCGTTTCGTAGCCGGCGCGCTTGGTCCGACGAACCGCACGGCTTCCATGTCTCCGGATGTGAATGACCCGGGTTTCCGCGCCGTTACTTTTGACGACCTGGCCGAAGCCTATTATGAACAGGTCCGCGGACTGGTTGATGGCGGTTCAGACGTGCTGCTCATCGAAACTATATTTGATACGTTGAACGCCAAAGCTGCAATTTACGCGGTAAAGCGTTATGAAAGAGAATGCAAAGCCGCCGGAAAACATTATCCCGTTTTCGATGAAGGCGGCATCATGATATCGGGCACCATTACAGATGCTTCCGGCCGCACCCTTTCGGGCCAAACGGTCGAGGCTTTCTGGAACTCGGTGCGCCATGGCAATTTGTTATCTGTTGGTTTGAACTGTGCTTTAGGCGCTAAAGAAATGCGGCCGCACCTGGAAGAACTTTCAGCAAAGGCTGACGTATTTATTTCGTCTTATCCGAACGCCGGCTTGCCGAACGAATTTGGCGGTTATGACGAATTACCGCACGAAACTGCGCATTTTATAGAAGAATTTATCGGTTCGGGCATGGTGAATATCGTCGGCGGATGTTGCGGTACGACACCTGATCATATCCGCTGCATTGCCGAAAAGGCCGCCGCAGGTACGCCGCGCCAGATACCCCATCCCGAGCCTTATTTAAGGCTGAGCGGCCTGGAAGCGGTGAACGTGACGCCCGAAACCAATTTTGTGAACGTGGGCGAACGTACCAATATCACCGGTTCGCCTAAATTCTCAAAGTTGATCCTGGCTGAAGATTTTGAAGGCGCCTTAACCGTAGCCCGCCAGCAGGTGGACGGCGGCGCGCAGGTGATCGACGTGAATATGGATGAGGGCATGATCGATTCGGAAGCGACCATGACCAAATTCCTGAACCTGGTGGCCTCCGAACCGGACATTGCGAAATTGCCCATCATGGTGGATTCGTCCAAATGGACGGTAATCGAAGCCGGCCTCAAATGTTTGCAGGGAAAAGGTATCGTGAACTCGATCTCGCTGAAAGAAGGCGAAGAGAAATTCAAAGACCAGGCGCAAAAGATATTGAGCTATGGCGCGGCTGTGGTGGTGATGGCCTTCGACGAAAACGGCCAGGCCGATTCGCTGGACCGCAGGATAGAAATATGCAAGCGGAGTTACGATATTTTGGTGAACGAGATCGGCTTCCCGCCGCAGGACATCATTTTCGACCCGAACATCCTGACCGTGGCAACCGGTTTGGAAGAACACAATAATTACGCGGTTGACTTTATCGGGGCGACACGCTGGATCAAGCAAAACCTGCCGCTGGCCAAGGTGAGCGGCGGCGTAAGTAATATTTCGTTCTCTTTCAGAGGGAACAACGTGGTGCGCGAGGCGATGCACTCGGCATTCCTGTATCACGCCATTAAAGCCGGTATGGACATGGGTATCGTGAACGCCGGCATGCTGGAAGTTTACGAAGAAATTCCGAAAGACCTGCTGGAATATGTTGAAGACGTCCTGTTGAACCGCCGCCCGGATGCCACCGAGCGTTTGGTCGAATTCGCCGAAACGGTGAAGGCCAAAGGCAAAGAGACTGTGAAGGACGAAGAATGGCGCAAAGGCACTGTTGAAGAACGCTTGTCGCACGCGCTGGTCAAAGGTATCGTTGACTACCTGGATGAAGACGTGGAAGAAGCCCGTCAAAAGGCAGCCAAACCGCTTGACGTGATCGAGGGACCGCTGATGGATGGCATGAATATCGTGGGCGACCTGTTCGGGTCGGGCAAAATGTTCCTGCCGCAAGTGGTGAAATCGGCCCGCGTGATGAAAAAGGCGGTGGCTTATTTGCTGCCATTCATCGAAGCGGGGAAGGCCGAGGGTGGCGGCAAATCGTCAGCCGGCAAGATATTACTGGCCACGGTTAAAGGCGACGTGCACGACATCGGTAAAAATATCGTGGGCGTGGTTTTAGCTTGCAACAACTTCGAGGTGATAGACCTCGGGGTGATGGTTCCGGCGCAAAAGATCATCGATGAGGCGAGGAAGAATAACGTGGATATAATTGGTCTCAGCGGACTGATCACGCCGTCACTCGATGAAATGGTGCATTTCGCCAAAGAAATGGAACGGGAGAAATTTACTATTCCGCTGCTGATCGGTGGTGCAACCACTTCGCGCATTCATGCCGCGGTGAAAGTTGCGCCGAATTATTCTAACGGCGTGGTGCATGTGCTGGATGCTTCACGCAGCGTAGGCGTTTGCAGCAGCCTGATGAACAGGGATTCCCGTAATAGTTATATTGCTGGTATTAATGACGAATACGCTAAAGCCCGCGAGGCGCACCTGAACAAGCGTTCGGACAAGCGTTTCGTGAGCATTGAAGATGCAAGGAACCTGAAACTGCAGATCAACCTGAACGGCTCCATAGCACCAAAACCTGCGTTTACGGGAACTAAAGTTTTTGAAGCCTTCCCGCTGGAAGAATTAGTTCCTTATATCGACTGGACGCCGTTTTTCCACACCTGGGAACTGCGCGGCAGCTATCCAAAAATATTTGACGATAAGACCGTCGGCACCGAAGCAAAGAAGCTTTTTGACGATGCCCAGGCCTTGCTGAAGAAGATAGTCAAAGAAAAACTATTGCAGGCCAATGGTGTGATCGGTTTCTGGCCGGCGAACAGCGTTGGCGACGATATCGAACTCTACACCGACGAAAGCAGAAAGCAATTGCTGAGCCGCATCCACACGCTGCGCCAGCAAACGGAAAAGACCAAGGGTGAGCCGTATTATGCTTTGTCAGATTTCATTGCGCCGAAGGAAAGCGGCATTACCGATTATTTCGGTGGATTCGCGGTAACCGCGGGCATTGGTTGCGATGAACTGGTAGCCAAATTTGAAAAGGATCACGACGACTACAACAGCATTATGGCCAAAGCTTTGGCTGATCGCCTTGCTGAAGCTTTCGCTGAAAAAATGCACGAACTGGTTCGCCGCGAACACTGGGGTTATGCCAAAGAAGAGTCGCTGAGCAATGAGGACCTGATCAAGGAAGAGTACCAGGGCATCCGCCCTGCGCCGGGATACCCGGCCTGCCCGGATCATACCGAAAAGATCACCCTGTTCGAATTGCTGAAAGCCGGCGAGAACACTAAGATGCACCTCACCGAAAGCCTGGCGATGATGCCGGCTGCATCGGTAAGCGGCTTTTATTTTGCTCACCCGCAGTCGAGGTATTTTGGATTGGGCAAGATAAGTAGGGACCAGGTAGAAGACTATGCCAAACGGAAAAATATGGACTTAGAAACCGTAGAACGTTGGTTAGGCCCCAATTTAAATTACTAAATACTGAGCAAAAAAGAGGTGTCACCCTGAGGCACTCGAAGGGTGGGCGTAACGGCCTTTGCCGGCATGCTTCGAGAACCCCAGCATGACACCTCGCCCACAAAAACTGTCACGGGCAATGACAAAGTTGACTATATTTGATACGAAACGTACTAAATGAAGATCACAGAACACATTTCCGCCGCCAAAGGCAAAACACTTTTTTCGTTCGAACTACTGCCGCCCGTGAAGGGGCACAGCATACAAAGTATTTATAATGCCATCGACCCGCTGATGGAGTTCAACCCGCCGTTCATCGACGTGACCTACCACCGCGAGGATTTTATCTATAAACAGCACGACAGCGGCCTGCTCGAAAAGGTTTCCTACCGGAAAAGACCGGGAACAGTGGCTATTTGCGCGGCAATCATGAACCGGTACAAAGTCGATGCCGTGCCTCACCTGATCTGCGGAGGCTTTACCCGCGAAGAAACTGAGAACGCGCTGATCGACCTGCAGTTTTTAGGTATAGATAACGTACTGGCGCTGCGCGGTGACGCGCGCATGGCCGATTCAGGCTTTATACCCACGCCGGGCGGCCATGCTTACGCCACTGAATTGCTGCAGCAGGTGATCAACATGAATAATGGTAAATACCTGTATGAGGACCACGAGGTGCTCAATACCGACTTCTGCATCGGCGTCGCCGGTTACCCGGAGAAGCACTTTGAAGCGCCGAACATGAAGACGGATTTTAAATACCTGAAACAAAAGATAGACATGGGCGCCAATTTTATCGTCACCCAGATGTTTTTTGATAACACCAAGTATAAAGAGTTTGTAAAAATGTGCCGGGAAAATGGTATCAATGTACCGATCATACCGGGATTGAAACCCATAACCTCGTCAAAACAGCTGATCAGCCTGCCGAAAGTGTTTCATATCGATATTCCGGAAGAACTAAGCGACCTGGTACATTCCTGCAAAACCGAAAAGGACGTAAAAGACGCCGGCGTAGAATGGATGATCAACCAATGCAAAGAGTTAATGGACTTCGGCGTACCGGTATTGCATTTTTACACGATGAGCAATCCCGGCCCGACGAGAAAAATTGCGGAAGCGATTTTTTGATATTAGATTTGCCACTTGAACCTATTCATAATTCACCAATGAAGTTTTTCCAAACCTTATTATTTGTGGCCCTGCCATGCGCAGTTTTCGCCCAGTCAAACTACCACGAAGGCTATGTAGTTAAAAATAACGGCGACACCCTCAAGGGATACATCGACGCTCATGAGTGGTCACAAAATCCCCGGTCGATCAATTTTAAAAAAAATGAATCTGATCGGCAGGCCGTAAATTTTAGCCCCCAAGCCGTTAAAGCGTTCGGGCTCACCGGAGCTGACACTTACATAGCTTACAATGGCCTGATCAGCATGGATAAGAACAGGTTCCCGGACTTGCCTTTCGCCGTTGACACCACTAAGAAATCCGACACCATTTTTCTGAAACAACTGGTTACAGGCAAATACCTGAAGCTCTTTTATCACCAGGATGCTGTTAAGACAAGGTTTTTCGTCGCTGAAACAGATACACAACCTGTTGAGCTTAAATATTATCAGTACTATGACAGTGCAAACCAGCTGGAAATAAAAGCATTTTATAAAGGTCAGCTTACGTTTTATATCAATAAATATATGCCGGGTAATGCTAAACTGGCCCGGGATGCTGATGAAGCGAAGTTTAACCAGGCCGACCTGGAGAAAATCGTGTTGGCGATAAATGGCGATACCGCTCAGGCAAAAAAGAGCGCTTATATCAGGTTTTTTATTGGCGGAGGTATAAACAACATCAAATCCCGTTTACAAGACTACGAACCTATAGGGGTATTCACACAGGTAGGCCCTGTAACTGAGGTGGCTGTATATCCTGAAACAATCTCAAAATATTCAACTACCATATCCCCGCGGATAGATCTTGGTATCGATTTGTTTAATAATCCTAATGTACAAAAACTCATTTTCCGTGCGGAAATGTCTTTGTCCTACAACAATCCCAGGTTTGAGTATATCAAGTATGGCGGTGGGACGACCAATATTACCGAAACATATAGTTTCGATCAATATTCCGCGACCTTAACACCACAGCTTGTTCTCAACCTTTACAATAAGGATAATTTCAAGTTATTTCTTAATGGGGGTGTCGGGGTTAATTTTTCCAGCTACAGCAACACCATGCTATCAAAGGGCAGCGCAAGTGACCTGTCGTCGATTTGGATGAATTTCCCGGTAGGAGCGGGAATAGTCATCAACAAAAAGATCGAGCTTTCATTTACTTATGCCCTCCCTGAAAGCTTGCTCAACGACGTCTCAAGCACCTTTAACGTTACTAGTCAGTATATGTGCTTCGGCGTGAAATACCTGTTTAGTGCGCAATAAACGGTTAATCTATAATAAACGTTCCCGCTTTAACTCTTCGTCAAGGTGTTCGGCCGAGGTAAAATGAATACACTTGATACCGATCTTTTCCGCGGCGAGAATATTGCGGTGATTGTCGTCGATAAATAAAGCTTCATCGGCTTTCACGCCATAACGGTCGAGTAACAGTTGATAAAACTCCGGTGTGGGCTTGCGCATTTTCTCCGCGCCGGAAACCACGATGCCATCAAACCAGTTGAGGAAATCAAATCTTTCCAGCGCAACCGGAAAGGTCTCGGCTGACCAATTGGTAAGCGCGTATATTTTGTATTTACCTATCTCCTTAAGTTGACGAAATACTTCTACCGTATCCTGGAAGGCCTCACCCAGCATTTCATCCCAGCGCCCGTAAAAGGCGCGTATGTTTTCCTCATGCTCCGGAAATTTAGCAACCAGTATTTCCGTCCCTTCATGCAGCGGACGGCCGGCGTCCTGCTCTTCGTTCCAATCGGAAGTGACGATCTCAGCCAGGAACCATTCCATTTCGGCTTCATCCGCAAAAATTGTACGATACATGTAGCGCGGGTTCCAGTCGATGAGTACCGCGCCAAGGTCGAAAATGATGGTGTTTATCATCGGGAAAGACAGAGCTATTGTCTATAATAACCTACAAACGGTTGTTATCAATGTTCACCAGCGCTTTCTTCAGCGTGAACACTACATAGGCGCGGTCGCGGTTCACCAGCGTCATTATGCGCTGTATCAGGTTGTCTTCCTGGCCCTCGGTGTATTGCAGCTGCTCATCGGTCAAACGGTTGTATTTGCGCTGTAATTTGATCTTTACACGCTCCCAATCCTTGCTGCTGATGCTGATCTCTGCCATTTTTCAGAAAAGTTTCAGCAAAAATAGAAAAAAATCTGCTGTGCTGCTACTTAACAATTGGCTCAGGAATTGTTAAACCTTTACAATGGTTAGTATTCTAATCAATTGATAAACTAAATTAACTACTATGAAAAAGCTTCTTTTAAGCGCCGCGTTACTTGTAGCGGTTTGCATTAGTGCGAAGGCGCAATTTAATCTTGGCATCAAGGGTGGCGTGAATTTTTCGCATATCGATGCGAACAATTTCCATAACTCCAGTATCACCGGCTACCAGGCAGGGCTTTTCGCCCGCGTTGGCGGTGGGGTTTATTTACAGCCCGAATTGTATATCAGCAGCTGCGGCGGCGATTTTGATTCCTATCAAAATAACACGGCTTACAACGGCCATATCCGGTTCACTAACCTGGATGTGCCATTGCTGCTCGGTTTGCGTTTCGGCCCGAAAAACCTTAATTTACGGGTAATGGCAGGACCGGTTTACAATTATATCCTGAATAAGGATGAAACTTTTTCGGCGAATCTGACCAGCGCGTTCAACGATTTTGGCCACTACAACAACAGTACACTCGGTTACCAGGCCGGCGCGGGCATAGACCTCGGTAATGTTACCTTTGACGCCCGCTATCAGGGAGGGTTAAGTCATATCAACTCCGACTTTGGCCAGACACAGCGATTGTGGGCGCTAAGCATTGGATTCAAATTCTTTTAACGAATCGCAAAATTAAACTTACCCCCTGTCCGGTTTATCCGGACAGGGCTTTTTATTTGAGGTTTATGATACTACGTGAAGCGCGCTGAAATTGCGTTGCTATGCGACAAGAGCGTTGTTGGCGCGGCAGGCAAAGTGATCGTGCCAAAATAACGTCGTCTTCTCAGGCAGTTGGGTATCGGCGGCGCACACAAATGCTTTACCTGCTTCAAATTGCTCATGGCCTTTTTTCGACTGGCCGTGCTAAGCATGGTTTAAGAAGCACGCGAACAATTTTCTTAATTGATATTTAAATAACTTATTATTAGATTCGAAAAATCGAAACCCTGATCAGTGAAAAGACTATTGACCTTAATCACGTTACTTTCTATTGTTTCGGCCGCCAAAGCGCAACTGCGGCCATTTGGCAACATCGATACAGCCGACCTGAAATCCACATCCTGCGATTTTGAAAAAGATGCGCACGCTGAAGTGTTGTTTGGATCTAAATACCTTGACTTTCTTGAATTCTTTAAAAACATTGCGCTTATTCGAAATGAGCAAATCGTATTGATGAAGAGCTGATGCGCTGACTATGAGATGACCAAAACCATTATATTCCAGCTAACCTTAACTTAACACAAAACATGAAAAAGTTATTTACCCTGATTTTATGCTGCGCGGCAGCGATTGGTGCCAAAGCACAGACACCGGCAATTCCCGCCATTGAATCTATCGGAAAAGTAAACCAGGCCGACCTTGATCTAAAAAAATGTGATTTTGAGCCAGACGCCAATGCCGAAGTACTTTTTGATAAAGGAACCGTTTACTTCAGCATAAACCCCAACGACGCCACGGTGGTACTTGAGGAGCGTAAGCGGATCAAAGTGTTTAATGATAACGGTAAAAGTGCGGCAAATGTACGCATAGAGTATTATGGCAATAACCATGAAGAATGGATTGAAAACATACAGGCTGAAACTATTAATCCCAATAACGGAAGCCTGGAAATAGTTAAAGTAGATAAAAAGCAGATCTATACCCAGCGCGTAGATGATGATTATTGGTCGGTTACTTTCACCTTTCCGGATGTCAAAGCCGGGTCGATACTGGATTTTAAATACACACGTGAAAGCAAGAATATCGGCGCGCTTCCATTTTGGTATTTTCAGATGGGGATACCGGTCAGATATAGTGAATACGCGGCCACCATATACAACGGCCTTTTTTATAAGAACTTGCTCCATGCCAGCCAGCCGACCGTGAAACTTGAACGTGACCCTAACAGTAACCAAATCACCGACATTGCATTGGCTAATGTCCCTTCAGTAAACGAGGAGCCTTATTTTACAGCGATTGACGACAATGTGGAGTATCTTTTTTCACAGCTATCAAGTGTTAATATACCCGGTTATGTCAATACCTGGTCAGAAACCTGGAACCGGGTTGGCGAGGATGAGGCGGGATTTGACAACTTCGGAGGGCAATTCAGAAGAAAACTCAACGGTGAAGAAGATATCCTTACCCACGCCAAAGGGCTAAAAACAAACGATGAGAAAATAGCATACATTTTTAATGCTGTCAAAAACAACATGAAATGGAATGGCATCTATTCGCGTGTTACAGACGATGGCACGTCTAAAGCCTGGGATAAAAAGATTGGCAACTCGGCTGAATTGAATTTGATGGTATATCACCTGCTTATGCGTGCCGGAATTAACGCTTTGCCGATAATGCTAAGTACAAAAAAACATGGTAAGGTCAATCCTACATTTTCAAACAGGTACCAGTTTAATACCACAGCAGTTTATGTTCCGGTTGACAGCACAACCAATTATGTACTTGATGCTACCAATAAGTACAATTTATACAACGTAATTCCCGAGAACCTGCTTAACTCTTATGGGCTGACAATAGATAAGGAAAATAAAAAATACGACCTGGTATTTATACAAAATCCCAGCCCGGTAAGGAATATGGTAATGATCACTGCCGATATCAAACCCGATGGCAAGATGGATGGTTCGGCACAAGTCAGCAGCTTAAGCTATAACAAGATCAAAGAAGAGGAGAATTATAACATCAACGGCGAAAAGAAATATACCGACTCACTGAAGAAGGATAATAATGACCTAACAATCTCCTCTATTAAGATGGAAAATATGGGGATAGATTCGCTTCCGCTCACCCGGACCATCAATTTCAGTCTCGACCTTACGGGTTCTGATGGCACCTATATCTATTTTAAGCCGAATCTTTTCGAGCCGTTCGGAGGCAATCCGTTCCTCGCTGAAAAGCGGACAACGGACATCGACTTCAGGTTCTTGAGAAATGATGTGATCATGGGCAGCTACAAGATTCCCGCGGGGTACAAGAGCGATGCTCTGCCCAAAAGCGTTAAAATGGATATGTCCGATCAAAGTATTAGCTTCAAGCGCCTGGTATCGGAACAAGATGGTGTTATCGTAGTGCGATACACCGTTCTATACAAGCAGGCAATATTCTTCAAGGAAAATTATGACGAACTGCACGAATTTTACAAAAAGATGTACGAATTGATGAACGAGCAGATAGTACTTAAAAAAGCATGAGATGACGCCTTATCAAAAAATAACATATACACTCGCTTTTGCAGGGCTTTGTTTGCTGTCAGTCGGAAAGGTATATGGCCAGGACATTCCTAAGGAGCTTTATTCGGCAGCAGGCATACCTGATTCGTTGAAAGAGAATGCGAATTCAATTGTGCGTTACAGTATGGACGATTGTAATGTCGAAGGGCCGGGCAAGATGCAAATCAAACATCACAGTTTGATTACTATTTTAAACGAAAAGGGCGACGAAGAAGCTATATTCCGGTATAGCTATAATCGAAAATATGATACATACCGGTATATTGACATCCATGTATATGACGAAAATGGCAAGATAATAAAGAAATATCACAAAGGTGATATGTACGATGGAGCTGCAACAAGCTACGAAACCTTGATAAGCGATGACCGGATATTGGAGCTTAGACATGCTGTTGCCAAGTACCCGGAGACCATTGAAGTTGAATATGAAGAAGACATGACCAGCAACGTTGGTATTGGCAGTTGGCTTATACAGCAGAATCAGCAAGCAGTGCAGAATTCTTCCTATCAGATCACCATCGACAAAAACGCCGGCTTCAAGTACTTCAACAATAACACTAATATAAAACCCGGAAAAAGCACTGATGGGAATATGGACATTTATACATGGGGAGTTTCTAATTTGAGAGCATTTAAGTTGGAGGAAGGTGGTAAAGCATGGCGGGTTCTGCCGAAAATTACGTTTTCGCAAGATAAATTTAATCTATATGGCAATCCAGGCGACATTAGTAGCTGGCAGAACTATGGAAAATGGCAGCTAGACCTGAATTCGGATGTTTGCAGCCTTAGTCCGGCGAGGACTGCCGAGATTAAAAAAATGACAGATACGATTAGGTCAGATAAAGACAAAGCTCGCTTTTTGTATCATTATCTGCAGGAGAACACAAGGTATGTGAGTATACAGCTTGGTATTGGTGGATTTAAGCCGTTCCCCGCGACATTTGTAGATGACAAAAAGTACGGTGACTGCAAAGGCCTGGTAAACTACATGTACGCGATGCTTAAGGCGGCCGGTATAAATTCATATTATGCAATAGTAAATGCGGGTACAAATGCTGAACCGGCAAACCCATCATTTCCGTATGATTACTTTAACCATATCATTTTATGTATTCCATTTAAAAATGATACCACCTGGCTTGAATGTACTAATAATCACATGCCTTTTGGCGTTCTCGGTACTTTTACCGAAAACCGCAATGCATTGCTTGTCACTGAGGACGGTGGCAAATTAGTAAATACACCAAAAAGCACGGCTCAGGAAAATCAATTCAATAGCGAGGCTCATATAGATTTGCAGGCGGACGGCAGTGCCAAAACACACGTTAAAATTTTGAGCACCGGCGAATATAGATGGCTTTATTTGGAATACACTGCCGCTAAATTAGATGAGCAAAAGCAATTTTGGATGGAACAATTAGGTATGAAACAGCCGAATAGCCTGGATATTGAGCAGGGAAAGGATATAAACGGAGTAAAGCAAATCGACCTCAACATGGATTACGATAAATTTTGCGATGTGATGGCCGCCGACAAACAGTTTTATCAATCTTCAGCGTTTAAATTATGTGCGCTAACTGTACCCTTGATTGAAAAGCGAAAGTTTGATTATTATTTCGAACACCCAATGCAGAAGTCATGTGTCACCACTATTGAACTCCCGCAAGGTTACGAAGTCGAATCACTTCCTCCTAACGCGAGCCTCAAATTCACTTATGGCACTTACGATGTAAACTACACCTATAACAAGGATAAGAACCAGGTAGTGAGCACGGCAAAATTCGTATTGAACAACCAGGTTATACCTGCCGCCAAATACAATGAAATGCAGCAGTTCATGGATGCCGTAACCAGGGCAGAGAACAAAAAACTGGTACTGCATAAGAAGGCTTAAATTTGCCTGATGATATTCAGGCTGGACGAACGCTTGCTTTTCCCCGACCCGGCCCTGGCCGAGGAAGACGGTTTATTGGCGATTGGCGGCGACTTGTCGGTCGGCCGCCTTTTGCTGGCTTACCGGAACGGTATTTTCCCCTGGTATAATGAGGATACGCCCATACTGTGGTATTCGCCGCATGAGCGCTTTGTATTATTTCCCGGCGAATTGAAAATCTCAAAAAGCATGGGACAGGTATTACGTTCGGGTAAATTCCGGGTGACCTGCAATACTTGTTTTGAAGATGTGATAGAAGCCTGTTCTGCTGCGGAACGCAAAGGCCAGGACGGAACATGGATCATAAAAGAGATGAAGGAAGCCTACATACGGTTACATCGTGAAGGTCATGCGCATTCGGTTGAAGTTTGGGAAGCAGGTAAACTGGTTGGAGGATTGTACGGCGTTGAAATAGGTAAAATATTTTGCGGCGAAAGTATGTTCAGCAAGGTAAGCAATGCATCGAAAGCCGCTTTGATCGACCTGTGTCAAAGCGGGAAATACAAACTGATCGACTGCCAGGTGCATACGGAGCACCTGGAATCTATGGGCGCGCGAATGATAACCCGGGAAGAATATATGCGCATCCTGCAAAATGCGGAAGGGAAAAGTTAGTTTTGGAAATTCTTTCTCTATACCCTCTGTGAAAAGCTCCGCGCGCTCTGTGGTTTAAAAATTAAACACGGAGTACACAAAGGAGGCACAGAGTTAACAGAGTATTGCCGCGGTTTATGCAGGAAAATTTACAAAAAGAACGCATCATCTTAGGTATCGACCCGGGAACGGCGGTAATGGGCTATGGCCTGGTGAAGGAAACCGGCAACAAGATCGAACTGATAAACCTTGGCGTAATCAAAATGGAGAGCCTGGACGATCACATGCTGAAGCTGCAGCGTATTTTTGAAAAAACCGTCCACCTGATAAATAATTATCACCCCGATTGCTTAGCCATCGAGGCGCCATTCTATGGCAAAAACATACAGGTGATGCTGAAGCTGGGCCGCGCACAGGGCGTTGCTATGGCGGCCGCATTGTCCCGCAACGTTTCGATCACCGAGTATTCGCCCCGAAAGATCAAACAGGCCATCACCGGCAATGGCAACGCCACCAAGGAGCAGGTTGCCGCAATGCTGCAAAACCTTTTGAAATTTAAGGAAACGCCAGAGTTTTTGGACGCTACCGACGGGCTGGCCGTGGCTGTTTGTCATTCGTTCCAAAAACTGCCGACAGGGAAAAGTGGTTCAAAGAAGTCCTATTCTGGTTGGGAGACTTTTGTGAAAGATAACCAGAACCGGGTTAGCGGATTAAAGATTAAAAAATAGCAGGGTTACCGTCAAAATCCCATTTATATTTTCTGCCTTCCCAATCAGTAGCAATTATATAATTGTCGGTCAAACGAAAATTATCTTCCGAACTGTCTTGTGCCACAAAAATATCCGCCCCGCTTTGTTGCCATAATATTTGGCCATTCTGATCTAACCGGCTTATCTCCAATTCACCGTGCACGATATAGTTATCCTTATGGGCAAATATCTCAAAACATGTGGCGGTATCGGCCTTTGTTCGCCATAGCAATGACAATTCAGGTAACGTCAAACAGAATAAAGAGTCACCACAACAAATAATGATTTTGTTTTGGTTTACAATAAAAGATGTCTTATGTACTGTAGTTCCGCCACCGTCGGAATTGATCAATGTCGTTTTTAGGACATCTTCCGATAGGTAAGTTCTCAACAATATTGGCGAACTGAAGTATTCGCCCTCCGCGTAGACCTGGTCATATATTTGCTCTCCCGGCTTTGATATTATTTCAAGTTCAAATTCGCCGACGTCAATTCTATACATGATTGATTAGTCTTGTTTCAACGCTTCTCTTATCTTCTCCTCCGTCGCTTTAAGCTGTTCCGGCGTAAAAGTCAGTTTCGGTCGCGCGAAATTCAGGTCGCTCACATGGTTCATAGGTATCAGGTGAATATGCGCGTGCGGCACTTCAAGGCCGATAACAGCTACGCCTATCCGCTTACAGGGAATAGCTTTTCGCAATCCCGTAGCCACGATCTTGGCGAATATCTGCAGGCCCGTATATAGCTCGTCGTCCAAGTCGAACAGATAATCCACCTCCTTTTTGGGGATTACCAGTACATGGCCCTCGGCCAGCGGGTTGATATCCAGGAAAGCCAGGTAATCGATGGTCTCGGCCACTTTATAGGCGGGGATCTCGCCGGCGACTATTTTTGAGAAGATGGTTGGCATATTCTGAGTTGATTGAGTTGGATTAAGTTGGTTAAGTTGATTAAGTTAAAACCATTCAACTTAATCAACCCAATCAACCACTTAACTAACGACTGATTTCGAGTATCTCGAACTCCATTTTCCCTGCGGGAACGGTGATCTCGGTCTTTTCGCCTACCTTTTTGCCCAGCAGGCCTTTGGCTATCGGCGAGGTTACGGATATCTTGCCCGACTTCAGGTCGGCTTCGCTTTCAGATACCAGCTGGTAACTCATCGTAGCGCCGTTCTTCGTGTTTTTGATCTTTACTTTGGATAAAGCCAGCACCTTGGAAGTATCCAGTTTGCTCTCATCAAGCAGGCGGGCGCTGGCCAGCAACTCCTCCATTTTGGCGATCTTGGTTTCATGGTGACCCTGCGCTTCTTTGGCAGCATCGTATTCGGCGTTTTCCGAAAGGTCGCCCTTGTCGCGCGCCTCCGCTATGGCCTTAGCAATGGCAGCTCTGCCGGCAGTTTTCAAGTGTTGTAATTCTTCCTTCAATTTATCCAGGCCGTCCCTGGTATAGTATGCTACATCCGCCATAATACCTTAGTTCTTTAATTTATAACTTAACATCAAAAAAAATAGTCCCCCTGTGTAAGGAAGGACGTGTGTGCATTAAAAACAAACAAGACTATATCGGCGACGCCTCCATAGTCTTGTTTTCAGTAAAACGAAGATAAACTATTTAAGTTTTAAATTGCAAATTTTTTTGAGCGATTTATGGCTTGATCTGAGCCAGCTTTTCGGCCATCACCTCGCTGATGCGGCGGTAAGAATCAAAGGTCCAGCCGGCTACGTGGGGCGTCAGCAAAACCTTACCCGACTGCTTCAATTCTTCGAACCACAACTGCTCGCCCAGCGCGGGGAATTTCTCCACTTCCAGCACATCGAGGCCCGCTCCGAGTACTTTGCCATCCCTTATCGCGTTTAGCACGGCCTGTGTTTTCACCACTTTTCCGCGCGAAGTATTCAGCAAAAAGAAGGGCTTTTTGAAGTGGAACAGGTATTCGTCGTCCACCAGGCCGTTGGTCTCGCGCGTGAGCGGAACATGCAGGCTAAGCACATCACTGTGCTTTACAATTTCTTCCATGCTCACCTCGCGGGCATATTGATCACTGAAGCCGGTTTTGTACTTATCATAGGCGATCACGTTCACATCAAAGCCCGCCAGTTTTTTGGCGAAGCTGCTGCCCATAAAACCGTAGCCAATGATGCCGACGGTCTTACCACGCAGCTCATAGCCCCGGTTGGCTTCGCGTTTCCATATACCATGCCTGATCTCCCGGTCAGCGCGGTTGAAATTGTTCATCAGGCTCAGCAGCATACCAACAGCATGCTCGCCTACGGCATCCCGGTTGCCCTCAGGCGCGTTGATGAGGATGATGCCTTTTTGCTGAGCATAATGCTCGTCGATATTATCCATCCCCGCCCCGGCGCGGCAGATGAAGCGGAGTTTAGTTGCGAGATCAAGTACCTTTTTATCTACCAAAAACTTGGAGCGGATCACCAGGCCTTCATATTCACCCAAAATGGCATAAGCCTCATCAGGTTTGATGGCCGGCTGGTAATCGCAATGGTAGCCCAGGGCTTCCGCCTGTTCGATAAAAACGGGGTGTATGTCGTCGACTATGAGGATATTCATTTGCATTCAGCCACAAACATATTGATACCAAGCGAATTTTGCATCGGATTAATGTAATGACTATGAAATTCAATAAATTTATAGTAGAAAAATTCACCGATGTTGAAGCCTGTAACCTTAGCTGCTTTTACAGTTCTGATGCTATTTAGTAAGTTATCTTCAGCGCAGGATGAACTAAAAATCTCTCAAGAAAAAGCCAGCAAGAAGGACACGAAAATAGTTGAGATCAAATCCCTGGGTGGCAAAGATGTAAAGGTGCGCGTGATACCTGACTATGTTAATCATGTTCTGAAAGTTATCTGTTTAAAGGATAGCATCACTGTAAACAATTGGGGAATAGCACCTGATATAGCTATATTGAATAATCAATTTATAAAATTAGAATATCCAATGAGAGCCGGTTCCAACGAGGGCCGCACGGATATGCTCATTGTATGCGTTAGTAACGGCAAGCTACACGAAGCAATCCATATCGTCGAAAGCACGAATTATGAATTTGGGGATAGCCATGAATTGTATGAAATAAAAACAGTCTTAAACGGCAATAACAAAAAGAACTATCAATTGAACGTGAGTATTCACGATGATTCCTATTCAAAGGATAAACCTGAGGAGAATTTTGTGTATGACAGTCATTCCGTTTTGCATTTTGATACCATAACAAATGCGTTTTATAGCATCAAAACGGGGTTTTGGGACACTCACACCTTCCATACTAACAAAGGCAGATCGTTCAAAAAGCATATGCGGGGATACTTTCCGGTAATCTTTTTAGGTGATTATACCTATTACCTAATTGACGGAAGATGGTATGAAAAAGAATTTGCTACTGGGTTTGACGAGATTTGATTATTAATTTTGTTTTTACATCGTGCAGGCCATATTTGGTTTTAATCTCCTGAATTACCTGTTCATGATCGTAAATATTGCCCTCTGCTATATCCTTTAGCCCGGCTTCAATACTATCTTTTACGTGGTCGGGCAAATCTTCAAAAAAATCCATATTCAAATTTAAGGAAGAATACATTACCTATTTTGAGATATCTTGTTCGTCAGGCCCACAAAATCCTGCACACTCAACCGCTCGGCGCGCAGGTCGAGCATGGGCTCATCGGCCAGTTTTTCTTTATTAATGAGCGATGAAAGCGCATTACGCAATGTTTTCCGTCGTTGGTTGAAACCTGCTTTCACTACCTGCCAGAACAGCTTTTCGTCGCAGTCCAGTTTGGCGGTTTCATTGCGGGTGAGGCGTATCACTGCCGAAAGCACTTTCGGCGGCGGATTGAAAACGCCGGCCTTCACCGTAAACAAATACTCCACCTGGTAATAGGCTTGCAAAAACACGCTCAGGATTCCGTACTCTTTGCTTCCGGGTTTGGCGATACAGCGTTCGGCAACTTCCTTTTGGAACATGCCAACCACCTCCACCACGCGGTCGCGGTTGTCCAGCACTTTGAATAATATCTGCGAGGAAATATTGTAAGGAAAATTGCCGATGATGCCGAAAGGCTGGCTAAAAACCTTGCTGAAATCCATTTCCAGGAAATCATCATTAATGAGCCGTTCACCCAATTGCGGGTATTTCTTTTGCAGGAATTCGCACGATTCGGTGTCGATGTCGATGAGGTAAGTTTGCAGGTCTTCCCGCTGCAGCAGGAAGTCGGACAGGATACCCATACCCGGCCCCACTTCCAAAACCTGGGAATAACCGCCCACTGCCAACTTCAAACTGCCAACTATTTTCGCGGCGATATTTTTATCCGTCAAAAAGTGCTGACCCAGATGCTTTTTAGCCCTTACCAGTGACATTTCGGCTTGAATTATTTGCCGCAAATTATACATATTTGTGCTTATAAGCCTAATTCTTTTATTTGCATCTTTGTGCATGGCGCGAGGCGCATGGTGCATGGCGAAACCCAATGACCCAATGACCTAATGCCCCAATGACTAAAATCATGAGTGAGAAACTGAAAATAGGCATAAGTATTGGTGACGTGAACGGCATCGGGCTGGAGGTGATCATCAAAACTTTGGCCGACCAAAAGATATATGACTACTGTACGCCGATAGTTTATGGGCATACCAAGGTTGCTTCGTTCCACCGCCGTACCGTTGAGGTTCATGAATTGAATTTTAATGTAATCAACAATGCCGCGCAGGCGCAGCACAAAAAAGCCAATATGATCAATTGCTGGGAAGAGGATGTGAAGATCGACCTGGGCCAGGTTACCGAAGCGGGCGGCAAATACGCTTTTCTATCGCTGCAGCGAGCGACTGACGATTTGATCAGGGGTGACATCGATGCATTGGTGACCGCTCCAATCAATAAAGACAATATCCAGAGCGAGGAGTTCAAATTCCCCGGTCATACGGAATATTTGCAGGAAAAAGCAGGCGCACCCGATGTGCTGATGTTCTTAGTGAGCGATACTTTGCGGGTTGGCGTAGTAACCGGCCATATACCGCTGAACAAAGTTGCCGGAAGCATTTCAACCGAAAAGATATTGGCTAAGCTGAAGCTGATGGATGCCAGCCTGCGCCAGGATTTCTGGATACAACGGCCGAAGATCGCTGTTTTGGGATTGAACCCGCATGCCGGTGATAACGGACTCATCGGTGATGAAGAAGAAAAGGTCATCATCCCTGCGATCAATGAAGCTAAGGCTAACGATATTCTTGCCTTCGGTCCATACCCTGCCGACGGCTTCTTCGCCAATGGCTCGTACCTGAAATTTGATGCTGTGCTGGCCATGTACCACGACCAGGGACTGATCCCTTTCAAACAAATGGCCTTCGACTCCGGTGTAAACTTTACCGCCGGGCTTAACTTCGTGCGCACTTCGCCCGACCATGGTACGGCTTATGATATTGCCGGTAAAAATGAAGCCTCAGCCGATTCCTTCCGCGAGGCGTTGTTTACGGCTATACATATTGTCCGCCGCCGCCGGGAAATGGAAGTGCTGACGGAGAATCCGCTGGTGATATCGAAGTTGAGCCGGGATAGGGATTAATCCGGGCTTATTGAATGCTCCATCGGAGCAAAATGTTGGTAGACATATCGCGAGGACCAAAATTCTGCGCCGTAGGTGCAGAACCCCGCCGCCTTCATCACGTGTTGCACCTACGGCGCAAAAACCATTTTGTTATTTTTTTCTACCGACATTTTACCCCGATGGGGTAATCTCTATTATCAATTCTGGTTCGGATGAAAAGGGAGGCCTTGCTAAATCTTTATCCTTTTAACTATTATAACATCTACGACACCGCCAAACTTTACAACCCCTACACTAACAATCAACTTTTTTTTCCACATTCACAATTTTTCCCTACATTTGCGGGCTAATTATCGCTCATTGAAATCGCAGAAAACATATTCAATTCCGTTCACCGGGCTAAAGCTTGGCAAGCACGATTTTGACTATGAGATCAGCAACGCTTTTTTTGATGAATATGAATATTCGCTGGTAAAAAAGGCCGATCTGAAATGCCATATCGAACTGGAAAAACAGGAAACTATGCTGATCCTGGATTTTCACATCACGGGCAGCATCGGGCTTACCTGCGACAAATGCCTCGGCGAATTTCCACAGCAGGTGGACATACGCGAGCAGCAGATAGCCAAGTTCAGCGAGGAAGCGATTGATGAGGACGAAGAAGTTATTACCCTGACGAAGAATGATCACGAGATCAATGTTGCAGGGCTGATATATGAATATGTGAACGTTGCGGTGCCGTTTATTTCGGTTTGCAACGATCCGGGCAACACTCCTTATTGTGACGGGGGAATGCTGGAAAGGTTGAAAGCGCTGGAGGGCGACGACAGCCGGAATGATAAGTCGGACCCGCGTTGGGACGCCTTAAAAAACATTAAATGATTAAATTTTAGGATTTATGCCACATCCAAAACGGAAATTTTCAAAATCGAGAACAGCGAAGCGCAGAACGCATTACAAAGCTGACGCTCCGACTTTAACCACCTGCAAAACTACCGGCGCGGTACACCTGCCACACAGGGCTTACACTGTTGACGGTAATGTTTATTATAACGGAAAGCTCCTGATCGAGAAAGCTGCAACTGCCTAAGTTTAATTTTCCGCGATGAAGATTGGCTTGGATATTATGGGCGGCGATTTCGCCCCGAAGGCAACGGTTTTAGGGGCGATAGAGGCCCACAAAGCATTGCCCGAAGGCCAGCAGCTTGTTCTTATCGGCGATAAGGACACAGCTTTATCCATTCTTCGCGAGAATAATTACAGCGCAGATCATTTCGAGTTCGTCCACACGACCGAGGTGATCGACATGCACGATCATCCCGCCAAAGCGGTCATCAAAAAAGCCGATTCGAGTATTAGTGTTGGGTTTCAATTGCTCAGGGAAGGAGCAATCGATGCCTTTTCGTCCGCTGGCAATACCGGTGCAATGCTGGTCGGGTCCGTGCTCAGCGTAAAAACGATAGAAGGGGTTTTGCGCCCTGCCATGTCAACCAATGTTCCGAAATTAGCCGGTGGCTTCGGCCTCCTGATCGACGTAGGCGCCAATGCCGACTGCAAACCCGAATATCTTTTTCAATTTGGTATTTTGGGAAGCATCTTTGCCGAAGCGGTTTATGGCATGAGCAATCCGCGCGTATCCCTGCTGAACATCGGCGAAGAGGAAGAGAAAGGCAACGCGCTTTGCCTGGCGGCCTATCCGCTGATGAAGGAAAGCGACAAATTCAACTTTGTAGGCAATATCGAGGGCCGCGACCTGTTTGGCGACATCGCCGACGTTTACGTTGCCGATGGTTTTACGGGCAACGTGGCGCTGAAAATGGCAGAATCCTTTTACGTGATATCGCTCAAGAAAAAGATCAATGACGAATTTTTTGCGCGCTTCAACTACGAGCAGTACGGGGGCAGCCCCATACTGGGCATAAATGCCCCCGTTGTTGTCGGGCATGGCATTTCGAGCCCCGAGGCTATCAAAAATATGGTGCTTTTATCAAGAGATATGGCCAAAAGCGGCCTGATTGAACGGATCAAAAGCGCCTTTCAATAATGTGCAGATTAATAATGTGCAGATGTGCGAATATACAGATGTGCAGATTAAAACATCTTGCGATTTATGCGTGTTTAACCTATTAAACTAATAAAAAAATCATTTGCACATCCGCATATTTGCACATCAAAAAACATTTGCACATTTGCACATTTGCACATCTGCACATACGCACATTGATATGCACATCAAAAAACATTTGCACATCTGCATATATGCACATAATTTAGATACCACATTCTTCAAAAACTAACCAATTCCAAACTCTATGGACATCAAACAGATTCAGGACCTCATACGATTTGTTTCCAAATCGGGGGTAAATGAAGTGTCGATTGAACAGAAAGATTTCAAGATCACCATAAAAACAAGTCAGCCGCCGACGTACGTTACGGCAACGATACCGGTTGAGGCTGCTCCCGTAGCAGTTGCCCCGGCGCCCGTGGCCGCAGCTCCTTCGGCTCCGGCTGTGCCTGCCGCACAACCTGCTGCTGCAGCCGCTGCCGACACATCGAAATATATCACGGTCAAATCGCCGATGATAGGCACCTTCTACCGTTCGTCCTCGCCCGATAAACCAATGTTTGTGAATGTCGGTGATGAAGTGGCCGAGGGCCAGGTGATCTGCATCATAGAGGCGATGAAGCTGTTCAACGAGATCGAATCGGAAGTTTCAGGCCGTATCGTCAAGATACTGGTGGATAACGCTTCGCCGGTTGAATACGACCAGCCGCTGTTTTTGGTTGAACCCATATAATTTGATAATTAGCCAATTTGAAGATTTGAAAATGAATCTTCAGGGCTCTACGCAGTTTGAAATATCTTCAAATCGGCACATTTTCAAATTTTCAAATTAATAACATGTTCAAAAAAATACTCATAGCTAACCGTGGCGAGATCGCCCTTCGCGTGATACGTACCTGCAAGGAAATGGGCATCAAAACCGTAGCTGTATATTCCACTGTTGACAGGGACAGCCTGCACGTGCGTTTCGCTGATGAGGCGGTTTGCATAGGCCCTCCGGCAAGCAGAGATTCATATCTGAATATCCCCAATATCATTTCGGCTGCCGAACTGACCAACGCCGATGCGATCCATCCCGGTTATGGCTTCCTATCTGAAAATGCGAAGTTTTCGGCTATTTGTGCTGACTACGGCATCAAATTCATCGGAGCGACTGCCGACCAGATCAACGCCATGGGCGACAAGGCTTCGGCCAAAGCGACGATGAAAAAGGCCGGCGTACCGACCATACCCGGTTCTGAAGGCTTGCTGAACGACGTAAAGGAAGGCATCGCATTAGCCAATAAGATCGGCTACCCGGTGATATTAAAGGCTACTGCCGGCGGTGGCGGTCGCGGTATGCGCCAGGTTTGGAAGGATTCGGAGTTTGAGCCGGCATGGGATTCGGCGAGGGCCGAATCAGCCGCTGCCTTTGGCAACGACGGATTGTACCTTGAAAAATATGTTGTTGACCCGCGTCACATCGAAATACAGGTCGTAGGTGACCAGTTTGGTAAGGTCTGCCACCTGTCGGAACGCGATTGCTCTATCCAGCGCCGTCACCAGAAATTGGTGGAGGAGTCTCCGTCACCGTTCATGACCGAGAAACTGCGTAAAAAAATGGGCGAGGCGGCCATCAAGGGCGCCAAAGCGGTGAAATATGAAGGCGCGGGAACCATAGAGTTTTTGGTTGACAAAGACCGCAATTTCTATTTCATGGAGATGAACACCCGTATCCAGGTAGAGCACCCGGTTACCGAGGAGGTGATCAACTTCGACCTGATCAAGGAACAGATCAAGGTGGCTGCGGGCATCCCGATCTCGGGTAAGAACTACGAACCGATGATGCATGCCATCGAGTGCCGTATCAACGCCGAAGACCCGTTCAATAATTTCCGCCCGGCGCCGGGTAAGATCACCAATTTCCACTCACCGGGCGGCCATGGCGTTCGCGTGGATACACACGTGTATGCAGGCTATGTGATCCCGCCGAACTACGATTCAATGATCGCCAAAGTGATCTGTATGGCGCAAACCCGCGAAGAGGCACTGGCGACGATGGAGCGCGCGCTGAGCGAATTCGTTATTGAAGGTATAAAGACCACCATACCGTTCCATTTGAAGCTGCTGAAGGACCCCAACTTCCGCGCGGGTAATTTCACCACCAAATTCATGGAAACCTTTGAATATGCGGAATAAAGCTGCTGCATTACGAAATTAAATCGTAAAATAGCGGGCTGAAAATTCAGCGGCATTGCGGGCGCAAGGAAATGAGCAAACTAACGGACAAATTACTGGGCACAATTAAGAGTAAGGGCAAAGGTCTTGAAGGCGAAATGTCGTTCTTCGAGCACCTGGAGGCCCTGCGCTGGCATTTGATCCGCTCAGCCCTGGCCATCGTCGTTTTTGCCATTTTTGCCTTCACGTATTATACCGAGATATTCGACGGCATTGTGATGGCGCCCACGCACAAGGATTTCTTCACCTATCGAATGATGTGCAATTTCGGGCATTGGCTGCACGGGCTGATCTCCGCAATAAGCGCTGACGGTTTTTGCGTAACGAAAGACATCAAAGTAAACTTGCTCAATACCGAAGTAGCAGGACAATTTACGCTGCAGATCAATTCGGCCATTGTGATCGGCATTACGCTGGGTGTTCCTTATATCCTGTGGGAACTCTGGAAATTCGTTAAACCCGCCCTGCATAATAAGGAAAAGCGTTCGGCCAGCGGCTTTGTTTTTTATTCATCCATGCTCTTCCTGCTTGGTGTTTCATTCGGTTACTATGTGGTTACGCCGCTTGCGGTTAAATTCCTGGTAGGTTACACGGTAAGTACCAGCATTGTCAATATGTTCAGCATCGACTCTTATGTATCGATCGTCACCATGCTGACGCTGGCATCGGGCCTCGCCTTCCAGTTACCTATCGTAGTTTACATCCTGGCGCGCCTGGGCATCCTGACGCCGCAGTTCATGCGCCGTACGCGCCGGTATGCGATTGTCATCATTTTGATCCTCGCCGCTTTCATCACCCCCACCCCCGACGCGCTTACCATGTGTATCGTCGCGCTGCCGTTACTGCTTCTGTATGAGGTAAGTATATTCGTGGCGGCTGCCGTTCAGCGCCGTAAGATCAAGGCCGGTGATATAGTCGAGGTCTGACCCTTAAAGTCTTTCTAACAAAATCTTTACCTTCGTTGCTTCACATTTATAATAGATTTGAGCAATGAATAAACTGCGTATTGCCATAGGCTCAGACCATGCCGGGTTTGAATACAAAGAAGCGCTAAGCAAATGGCTGAACGACGACCAATTGAAGGATTTTGGCACCTACTCCCCTGATCCTGCCGATTACCCCGATTTCGCGCACCCGGTCGCCTCGGCTGTAGAGCACGGCGATTTTGACTATGGTATCCTGGTTTGCGGCAGCGCCAATGGCGTGGCCATTACGGCGAATAAGCACCAGGGTATCCGCGCTGCTATCTGCTGGACCGAAGAACTGGCCAGCCTGGCGCGCAGGCACAACGACGCGAATATCGTATGCATACCGGCCAGGTTTATTTCAATCGAAGAAGCAAGAAAGATCGTTCAAATATTTCTAAATACTGAGTTTGAAGGCGGGCGGCACGCCAACAGGGTGAATAAGATCGCTTGTTGAGCCGAAAGCAGAAAGACCAAAGCAAAAAGCGATAACTAATTAACCAATTACCGGTTAACTGATAACCAATTAACTGACTGAACAACCATAAATGAAAAAAAATTACTTACTCATTGCCGCGCTTGCTATAGGGACATGTGCCAGCGCGCAGAAAAACGCCGACCCCACTAAATACGGCAAGCTGATCACAGCTAAAGATGCCAAAAGACATTTGAGCATTTTAGCGTCTGATGATTTTGAAGGTCGGGAAACCGGCAAACCAGGCGCCGAAAAAGCGGCTAATTATATCGCCGGAGAATTTAAAAAACTCGGACTGCAGGCGCCGGTGAACGGTTCATACTTCCTGGATATTCCGCTTGTAGAGAACTCAACTAAGATCACCGCAAGCGCGAACGGTCAGGAACTGGTCAACGGCCAGGATTTCTTCGCCAACCGCGGCGCTATCGCCGACAGGAATGTCAATGCCGGCGAAGTGGTATTCATTGGCTATGGAACGGATGCCGAGGTCGGCAGCACTGACCTGAACGGCAAAGTGCTTTTATGGATCAACGAGGATAAACCGGAAGCGGGCAAAACCGGCAACACCAACTACCGCATGTCGAACGTACGTATGGCGATAGTGAAAAACCTGCAAAGCAAAAATCCTGCGCTGATACTGGCCGTTAATGGGCAAGTCGCCGACCTGCTGAAAAGAATGGGTGGCTCGATCATGGCGGCGCGTTTGAGCATTAAGCCTGATGCATCGAAGCCGGCGCCTGCAAATACACAGGCTGCGGTTTTGAATATCACGCCCGCTACAGCCGACCAACTAGTTAAATCAAGCGGCAAAACTTACGACGACCTGCGTAAAGGTTCTATTGAAACTATCAAGGCAGATGTTAAAGCCGGTGTTCAGACCGAACAAAAAGATGTAAAAGCAGTGGATGTGCTTGGCTACATGCCGGGTACCGACCTGAAGGACGAAGTGCTGGTTTTCTCGGCGCATTATGATCACCTCGGTTTGAACCCGAAAGGGCCGGATAAGGTTTTCAATGGCGCCGACGATGACGGATCGGGTACGACAGGCGTCCTTGAAATTGCCAGGGCGTTTTCAAAGGCTAAAAAGCACGGGCACGGGCCGCGCAGGAGCATCCTGTTCTTAGGCAACGTGGGAGAAGAAAAGGGCTTACTGGGGTCGGAATATTATACTGATCACCCGGTATTTCCGCTGGCCAATACCATTACCGACCTGAATATCGACATGATAGGCCGCGTAGGATTCGACTATATCGGCAAACCCGACTCCGGCAACTACGTTTACACTATCGGTTCGGCCATGCTCAGCAAAGAGTTGCACCAGATCAACGAGGATGCTGATAATAAATACGTCCACATTGAACAGGATTATAAATACGATGATCTAAAGGATCCGAACAGGTTCTACTACCGTTCCGACCATTATAACTTCGCCAAGCACGGCGTGCCGATCATCTTCTATTTTAACGGCGTGCACGCGGACTATCACCAGGTAAGCGACGAAGTGAGCAAGATCAACTTCCCGCTGCTGGCTAAGCGTGCGCAACTGGTATTCTACACTGGTTGGGAATTGGCTAACCGTGATAAACGTCCGGTAGTGGATGGGCAGACTACTGGTAAATAATTGGTTGATTGAGTTAGATTAAGTTGACTGGTTGATTAAGTTACGCTTACAACCTCTTAACTCAATCAACTTAATCTAACTTATTCAACTCAAAAGGCTTACTAATTAGTAAGCCTTTTGCTATTTTTACCGCCATGGGACATCACGCGGAAGAATTCCTGGTTGACTCTGAAGCCAAGGCGTTTGACAAGGATCACCGGCGCATTATCAATTTCAATATGGGCCGGTACGACGCCGCCGTGGAGCGGGGACTGTCGCGGCTGATCAACCTGGATAATGCCAAGAAAAAGGGGCACGTGATCAAATGGCGGGTGATGGAGAATTTAGACAAGTTCCTGCCCGAATTTGAAGCGAATTTCCAGAAGCGCGGCGGCAAAGTGATCTGGGCCAATGACGCCGAAGAGGCCAACCGCGAGATCCTGAACATCATCCAAAAAGCCGGGGCGAAAACCGTCGTTAAATCCAAATCGATGGTGACGGAGGAGATCCAGTTGAATGAGTTCCTCGAAGAACATCATATCGAGTCGCTGGAAACCGACCTGGGCGAATACATCGTTCAGTTGCTGGGGCAGCGGCCCTATCATATCGTTACCCCGGCGATGCACCTTTCCAAAGAAGACATCGCTAAACTCTTCAACGAAAAATTCGGTACGCCGATAGATTCTACCCCCGAACAACTCACCGCGAAGGCCCGCGAATTGCTGCGCGAAAAATATGTTCAGGCCGACGTGGGCATTACGGGCGCCAATTTTATCATAGCCGATACAGGGAGCATCGCGGTCAGCGAAAATGAAGGCAATGCAAGATTGAGCGTTAGTTTCCCCAAAATACATATCGCTGTAGTGGGTATCGAAAAAATGATCCCGTCGATGGCCGATCTCGACCTATTCTGGCCGATGCTGGCCACACACGGAACAGGACAGAATATTACCGTATATAACACCATCCTGAGCGGGCCGCGCCAGGCCAATGAAACCGACGGCCCTGAGGAAATGTATGTCGTGCTGCTGGACAATGGCCGCACAAATTTATTGGCTCAAAAGGAACAACGCCAGGGTTTGTACTGCATCCGCTGCGGCGCCTGCCTCAATGCGTGCCCTGTTTATAAGAACATTGGCGGGCATACCTACGAAACTACCTATAGCGGACCTATCGGCTCCATTATCACCCCGCACATGCAGGGTATGGAGGAATTTAAGCACCTAAGCTATGCATCAAGCCTGTGCGGTAAATGCACCGAGGTTTGCCCGGTGAAGATCGACATCCACAAAATGCTGCTGCTGAACCGCCGCGACGCCGTAAAAAGTCAAATGTATTCTAAAAAAGAAGAATGGGGCTGGGTGCTTTGGAAGAAAGGCATGCTCGCCCGTAAATGGATGGACTTTTTAAGCGGCAAAAAGAAGAATTTCTTCATGCGCCTTTTCTTCAAAAAAACCTGGGGTCACCTGCGCGAAATGCCAAAGGTGGCCGAGAAATCTTTTGCCGAATCCTGGAAGGAACGGAATCAATCTGCGTTGTAGAGACGCAGATTTTGCGTCTCTACGAATTAATGCTTACCCGCCGGCGGATTGCCAATTCCAAAAGATCTGTAGCTATTCGGAACCTCAGTGGTGTTATTGAAAGCGAATGTATAAGTCGCCAGCCATGCGTCATAATCTGCACTCTTGTCCTTTGAAGCTTCCATGTGCATGCTGCGCAGCATGTAAGTGCCTTCGCGCGTGAGCTTGAAATAAACCTGGCCCTGCTTGTCGGCGTTCATTTTTTGAACGAACACATTCCCGTCAGCCGTTTTGATATAGAAAAGCACAACGGCGTTTACGACAGGCACCCCCTTAAACATTACCGAAGCAATAATATCGTCGCCATAACCGCCTTTATAAGGATTATCTTTCACGGTGATCTCAAAATCCTGGCCGGTTGGTTTCTCAAAATCGTTGGCGTTAGTTTTGCCGTCCACCATGAGCAGCGATTTCATGTACCACGTATAACGCTCGCGGAAATTGTCCTTACTGCCGTTCTTCACTTTCTCTGACAGATCATTCAGGCCTTCGTCGTCCAGTATTTTGGTGAAATCATCCCGCTCGATATCGTCATTTACCGTCTTCATGGTCATGACCAGCAGGTTCAGTCCTTCCTTGTCAAAGGTAATACTTGCAGTGGTGTCCGTTGCTTTAAGCGTTGACACCAGGCTCCAGGATTTTTTGCCGATATCGACGCTGAATTTTTGAAATTTGTTGGGATCCAGGCTCACCTCATCCTGTTTGATGAACTGGCTGACGTTGATCAGGTGCACCTTCACGGCATCGCCTTTTTTGGGATAAAAACTCTCGGGAATTAAAATATTATCCTGTGCGCTCGCACCAAAAGCCGTCAGCAGAAAACAGGAAATGAAGAAACAGATATACTTCATAGAGACGAAGATTGAATTACCAAACATACAAAGTTTTAAAAACTTCAGTAGTTTCGTTGCATGATTTTCGAACGTAAAAACGCAGATAATGACAAATTAGTCTCGTTTTATAAAGCTTTACTCTGGCCAAGGATGATCGAGGAGAAAATGCTGATCCTGCTGCGGCAGGGGCGTATCGGCAAATGGTTCTCGGGCATCGGGCAGGAAGCAATAGCCGTTGGCAGCACCCTGGCGATGCAGCCTTATGAATATATCCTGCCTATGCACCGCAACCTGGGGGTATTCACTACGCGGGACATCCCACTTTCAAAGCTCATGGCGCAATGGCAGGGAAAGGCGTCGGGTTTTACCAAAGGGCGCGACCGTTCGTTCCATTTCGGTACGCAGCAATACAAGATCATCGGCATGATATCGCACCTGGGACCGCAAATGGCGTTGGCGGATGGCATCGCTCTGGCGGATGTTCTGAGTCAAAAAAAAAGGGCGACGTTGGTTTTTACCGGCGAAGGCGGCACCAGCGAGGGTGACTTTCACGAGGCGCTGAATGTGGCCTCGGTTTGGAATTTGCCGGTGATCTTTCTGATCGAAAATAACGGTTACGGACTTTCGACCCCGGTCAATGAACAATATAAATGCGAAAAGCTGAGCGACCGTGCCATAGGGTACGGCATTGAAGGCCGAACTATCGATGGCAACAATGTCCTGGAAGTTTATCATACCATGAGCGAACTAGCGGCAGATATCCGCCAAAATCCCAGGCCTGTTTTGCTGGAATGCATGACCTTTCGAATGCGGGGACACGAAGAAGCATCCGGGACCAAGTATGTGCCGCAAGAGCTCTTCGACGAATGGAAGCAGAAGGATCCTATCGCCAACTTCGAACAGTTTCTATTGAGTGAAGGGGCTATCACGCAGGAAAAAATCGACGTGATCAAAAAGGGCTACACCACGCTGATAGACGTAGAGATCGAAAAAGTATTCAATGAGCCGGACATTGTACCGGACGAGGCCATAGAGTTGGCCGACATGTATAAACCTTGCAACAATCCAACCCCCGATAGCTATCGGGGACAACAATCCAACGCTAAATCATCCAAACGCTACATCGACGCCATCAGCGACGGCCTGCGCCAGGGCATGCAAAAACATGAAAATCTTGTGCTTATGGGCCAGGACATCGCCGAATATGGCGGCGCGTTCAAGATCACGCAAGGCTTCGTGGAAGAATTCGGCCGCGCGCGGGTGCGCAATACGCCGATATGCGAGTCGGGGATCGTAGGCGCGGCGATGGGACTTTCGATCAATGGGTATAAATCGGTTGTCGAAATGCAATTTGCCGATTTTGTCACCTGCGCCTTTAACCAGGTGATCAATAACCTGGCAAAAACGCATTACCGTTGGAGCGAAGGTGTAGATGTGGTAGTGCGCATGCCTACCGGCGCGGGCACCGGCGCCGGACCCTTCCATTCGCAAAGCAACGAGGCCTGGTTCACCAAAACGCCGGGTTTAAAAGTGGTTTACCCAGCTTTCCCTTCGGATGCGAAGGGTCTGCTGCTGGCCGCTATTGAAGATCCGAACCCCGTAATGTACTTTGAACATAAATACCTGTACCGCAGCATCAGCGAAGATATTTCGGATGATGTTTATACCGTCGAAATAGGAAAGGCCCGGGTTGTGCAAACAGGCGCAAAAGCCAGTATCATCACTTACGGTCTTGGCGTACACTGGGCGCTGGAATACGCCAAAGGGCAAGACATCGAGATCATCGATCTGCGAAGCCTGCAGCCATGGGATAAGGAAACCGTAGAAGCATCGGTAAAAAAGACCGGCAAGGCGTTGATCCTGCATGAAGACACGCTGACCAATGGCTTTGGCGGCGAGATAGCCGCCCACCTGGCCGAAAACTGTTTTCAATGCTTAGATGCACCGGTGATGCGCTGCGCCAGTTTGGATACAGCGATACCGATGAACAAAGCCCTGGAAGATCAATTTTTGGCGAAGGCGAGGCTGGCGGAGGCAATGGAGAAATTGTTGAAATATTAGTCGTAACTTAGTTTTATGATCACGCTTGAAGATATTTATAAGGAAGATCCAACGCAGCGCATTATTGATGAAGGTGCGGGATGGGGGGCTGAACAAATGCTGAAAGCCGGCGTTCCGATATTTTACAGAAATGAAAAATATCCTGAAACTCTAAAGGGTGATCTGTTTGTAAAGGAATATCCAAACGGCGCTAAATTTCTCGTTCGCAAAGAACTTACCACCGATTATCGTTTATTGGAAGAAATAATCAAACCGCTAGACTAAATGCCCACCTTAGTTGTCATTGGCGGCCCTAATGGTTCTGGAAAAACTACACTCACTTCATATTTGCTTCAAAAAGCGAGAATTAAATCCGCTGTTATAAATCCTGATGAGATCGCTTTTAAAGAGTTTGGCGATTACGGTTTGCATGTAAAAGCCGCAAGAGTTGCTTTAGATCGAAGGAAACAAGCTCTTGAAGCAGGCGAGGACTTTGCTTTCGAAACGACGTTTTCGGGGAATTCAGAGATCAATGAGGTTATAGCAGCAAAATCCAGAGGCTATCGCACAGTATTATACTATGTGGCACTGGAGTCAGTACTTGATAATGTAACCAGGGTCGAGGAACGCCGGACCAATTTAGGGCACAATGTCGAAATGGAAGACATTGTCAGGAGATATGATAAAAGCAGGCTCAATCTTATAAAAAACATAGGATTATTCGATAAAGCGTACTTGTTCGATAACTCAGATGCCATGCGTTCCCGGGTAGCCATTTTTGAGAGCGGCAAGCTGCGGTGGTTAAATGAAAAAAACAGAAATCATCCGTTCTATAAAGGACTTCTCTAATCCTCCACCAATTCCACTTCAGCGATCGGACTGAATAAATACACCCTCCGTGTCGCAATCTCCGTGCATTTAAAGCGTTTGCGCAGTTGCTCATCCTTGCGGAAAACGCGGCCGTTCTTCATTTTGAACAGGGCTTTCATCGGCACTTTATCCACCGTTACATGTGCGGCATGTTTGGGCGCATCGTAAGCCCGGAGGGCCTTGAACAGCGTAAGGTCTGTGCAACTGGATGCGGCTGGATTATCTAAGTAACGAACGATAGCGCGCTTGATATCGAACGGGAAAATATCCTGCTCGAAAAACGGCTGCATCATTCTTCTGAAATTGGCCTTCCATTCGGCCCCGTGCGGTTTGGCGCGGTGCTTGTGCTGGTTCCAGGTGTACAGGTGTGCGAATTCGTGTACCGTAGTTACCAGGAAGGCATAGGCATTCAGGTCAAAATTCACCGAAATGCGGTGGCCTTTCCCGCTATGGGGCGGACGGTAGTCGCCGAATTTGCTGTTACGGTTGCGGGAAATTTTAAACTCACACTGAAAGTGATCGATCCACCGGGCTATCAGTGGGGCCGCCGCAGCCGGGAGATACATTTGTAATACTTTTACTTTATCCAAGTTTACCTCATTTCAAAGATAGCAGAAAGCAGAAAGCTAAAAGCAGAAAGCGCTAATTGAATTATGAACATTGTGAAAATTCTTCACGGCGTTATAAGGTGAAAGCCAAAAGGCCAAAGCATAAGGTATCGATCCTGCACAACAAAAGCTTTGGTCTTTCTGCTTTTAGCTTTGAGCTTACCTCAACAGATGAAAGGTGATAAAACTCATTATATACGCCAATCCCGTCATATAGGCGAACTGCGCTGCGGGCCAGCGCCAGCTTTTGGTTTCGCGATAAACGACGGCCATGGTGCTGGCGCATTGCATGGCGAAGGCATAGAACATCATCAGCGAGAAAGCCACGGCAACGGTGAAGACCGGCGTCCCGTCAGGCTGTTTGGCGGCGGCCATTTTTTGCTGAACGGATTCCATCTTTTCGGCATCACCCTCGACGCTGTAGATGGTCGCCATAGTACCGACGAATACTTCGCGGGCAGCAAATGAGGTGATGAGCGCAATCCCAATCTTCCAGTCGAAGCCCAGCGGCCTGATCACCGGTTCGATGGCATGACCCAGTGCACCCGCATACGAGTTTTCGAGCTTTTCCGAAGCCATGGCGCGATGCAGATCGTCGGGTTTCATATGTTGGGCATACTGCGGCTGTTTGTACTTCTGTTCGATCTTCGCAAGACGGTCGCCCGGTCCATAAGATGCCAGCACCCACAGGATAACCGATATGGCGATAATTACCTTTCCGGCCTGCACCACGAAGGTTTTCGCGCGCTGGTACATATCCTGGCCAACATTTTTCCAGCGCGGCATACGGTAAACCGGCAGTTCCATGATAAAGTAACCGCGCTCGCGCGCTTTCAGGATAAATTTCATCACATAAGCCACAGCCACCGCCGATATCAGGCTGAACACATACATCGCGGTAAGCGCCAGTCCCTGCATATTGAATATCCACCAAACATTGCGGTTTGGCACCACCAGGGCGATCATCAGGGTGTAAATAGGCAGCCGCGCGGAACAGGTAACAAGCGGCGTCACCATAATGGTGATCATGCGGTCCTTCCAGTTTTCGATATTGCGGGTGCTCATGATCGACGGTACCGCGCAGGCAAAGCCGCCGATAAGCGGAACCACCGATTTGCCGTTGAGCCCTACCTTACGCATGATGCGGTCCATCATGAAGGTGACGCGTGACATATAACCGGTGTCTTCCAAAATGGAGATAAAGCCGAAGAGGATAGCGATCTGCGGAATAAAGACCATTACGCCGCTCAAACCGCCCAATACGCCATCAACCGCGAGATTGGTTAAAGGTCCGGCGGGCAACACCTGGTGCAGCGAAAACTGCAGCCAGGCGAAAAAATCGCCTATCAGTTTCATGGGGTAAGCCGACCAGGCGAATATCGACTGGAATATGAACAGCAGTATCGCGAAGAAGATGATAAAGCCAAAAGTTTTATGCGTTAAAACCTTATCGATCTTATTACTTATCGTTTCGTCATGGGCCGTCACTTTTTGGGTAACGGCATCATACAGCAGATCGTTAATAAAATTGTATCGCGCGATGGTTTCCGAGGCCTGCGCCTTTTGCGAATGAAAGCTATGTTCCTGCTCCAATTCCTCCACACGATCGCTTTGCTGCGGCGTCAGGAATTTTAACGTCTCGTGCTGATGAGCGATCTGCAGCGCCATGTAGGGATTATCCACTTCCAGCTCGTCGCCTATCTGCGCGATCAGCTGCGGGGCTATCACTTCCACATCAATAGTTTCTTCCTGTAACGCGATCTTATTCGCGAAGGCGACAGCTTCTTTTAGTCCCCCGATACCCTCATTCTTTCTTGCGGAAATAGGAACCACCGGCACGCCCAGCTTTTCGGAGAGGATATCGACATTGATAGACGTCCCGGATTTTTTGGCCAGATCCATCATGTTCAATGCGATGATGACCGGAATTTTCAGGTCGGCCACCTGGGTATAAAGCAGCAGGTTACGCTTCAGGTTGGAAGCGTCCAGAATAACTACGACGAGATCGGGCCTGAGCGGGTTGGCCTTATCAGCCAGTACGGAAAATACGATCGACTCGTCGCGGCTTTTGGGATACAGGCTATACGTTCCGGGCAGGTCGATGATCTGCGCATGACGGCCATCGGGCAGTTCGCAAATGCCTGTTTTCTTGTCAACGGTAACACCCGGAAAATTGCCTATTTTTTGACTTAGCCCGGTGAGAACGTTAAAAAGCGTCGATTTACCGGTATTCGGGTTTCCTACAAGCGCAACTTTTATATCGGCGTCCACTTGTTCTTAAAAACTTACTGCAGGATAATGGTTGAGGCTTCCTTCTTACGCAAACTTAACTGGTAGCCCGAAACATGTATGGCGATGGGGTCGCCAAGCGGGGCAATGCGTGAAACTCGGATCTCTTCGCCGGGCAAACATCCCATTTCCATCAACTTCACCGACATTTCCAGGTCGGTAAATTCCTTTACTATTCCTGTTTCCCCTACTTCGAGTTGCGAAAGTCTCATATTTTTCGTGTTATTAACACAACAAATGTATGCCTTATTTAAATTCAATCCAAATAAAAACAAGTGACATTGGTCACTTTTCCGTCGTAAAAACGTGATCTGCGTCACTTTTTTACATTATCCTTATAAGATCAGGCGTAGTATTTCGGCGTGGGGATTTGTTTGGCCGGCACATTTTTGCCGAAATGGGGACAGCCGCAATCTTTTTTGAAAATTCCGCAGGATGAAAGAATCGTTATGATGATACCTAAAATGATATACTTAAACTTTTTCATGCCCCAATGCTCTTTCGATAACTAATATACTAAATGCTGCCATACCTGCGCCCACCATGTCGGCAAAAAGGTCGCCCCACTCGCCGCTGCGCCAGGTAAAAACCGTCAGCTGTAATATTTCGATGAGGCCGCCATACAGCAGGCACCATGTCAAAATCGCCGCTGCAGATTTATACGACAGGAACTTGATATTTTGTTGCCTGATGATGCCGGTAGTCCAGAAAATTACCAACACGAAAAAGAAGCCGCAGTGCGTGAGTTTGTCGAAACCGGGAAAGAACATGGGCGAACTGCTGACACCGCCCAGATTTACCGAGCACATGATAAAAATAAATAAAGCCCACAAAATTGTGAGCTTTTGATATTTTATGGTCTTTTTCATTATGCGCCTATGAGCGACTGGTAAGCTTCGGCTGAAAGCAAGCCGCTTGCTTCTGAAGCGTCTTTCACGGTTATTTTTACCATCCAGCCATCGCCGTAAGGGTCGGTGTTTACCAGTTCTGGCTGGGCATCGAGTCCTGAATTCACTTCCGTAACCGTACCGGTAAGCGGCATAAACAGGTCGGATACGGTTTTAACGGCCTCAACAGTACCGAAAACCTCTTCCTTAGCCACTTCCTTCCCTACTGAGGTGATATCAACATAAACTATGTCGCCCAGTTCGCGCTGTGCGAATTCGGTGATGCCGACTGTAGCCGTATCGCCGTCAATTTTTACCCATTCGTGGTCCTTGGTGTATTTGAGTTCAGCAGGGAAATTCATATCGTTTTGATTTTTATAGCGGCAAAAATAAGAAAAAATAGATGTGAGATTTGAGATATGAGATATGAGATTTAAGATATTTCTTATAATAAAGAAAATAACATACCAAACATGCGATTTTTGTGGCCATGCCTGCTCTTCAATCTCACGCCTGATAGCTCAAATCCGGGTAAGCGAAAACCATACCCGAAACGCGTTGTTAACCAATATATAAATCCACTAAAATTACTACCATGAAAAAGTTAGAGTCCCTGTTATGGATCGCTGCGGCCGTTGTTATTTTCCAGGGCTGCAAGGGGAATAAGGGAAGCACAACAGCCGCTGATAGCGCCAATGAAGCCAAAACCACCGACACCACACAATTGAAACAGCATATTGCAGTCGATCAGAATGACGCTAAATTTGTCGTGACTGCGGCGGCCGACGGTATGACCGAAGTTGACGCCGGTAAAATGGCGGTGACCAAAGCGAAAAGCACACGCATCAAGAATTTCGCGACCATGATGGTGAACGATCACTCTAAAGCCGGGAACGAACTGGCAAAGATCGCCGCAGATAAGGGTATTACGCTACCAACGGCGCCCGATACCACGCAAAAAAAGAAAGCCGCCGAATTAAGTCAGAAATCAGGCAGGGATTTTGACAAAGCTTATGTTGGCGCCATGGTCGACGGGCATAAAAAGGCGGTAAGCCTGTTCGAGGATGCATCCAAAAACCTGAAAGACACAACGCTGCGGGCATTCGCTATCAAGACACTTCCTACGCTGAAAATGCACCTGGATTCCATCAACGCGATCAAATCAAGCATGAAATAGTTTTAATGATCCTATTATAAATCCGAAGGGAGCTGCAACGTGGTTCCCTTTCTTTTGTTTCAGTAACTTACGAGGCGAATCTATATTTAAATATGTATCTTTGTATCAACCCTGTGGTCAAGCACTATGCCTGCTAAACAAAGAAGGCTCATTTTTGAGTTGAGCGCGAAAGAAAAAGAAAATAAACTTAGGGCGGTCTTGTATAAGGCCATCAACGAAGCATCTGCGCAAAACCTTCCTTTTATATACAAAAATGAACTATGTATAAAGCCCAGCCTTTTTATACATAAATATCCAAACGGCAGGGAAGTATTGATCGAGCAAGATTCAAAAACCTTCTCGGAAAAAACGATCACCGTGTTACGTTAGCCTATGGAACGGCCGAGGCTTTTCATTGTGGCTGGCCCGAATGGTTCCGGTAAAAGCCTTTTTTCAAAAGAGCTTACTCAAGTTGATTTTGAGGTTTTTGATGGAGACCAATATATGAGCAGGCTGGTCATGCAATATCCCGAAACCGGTAGTGAGGCCTTATGGTCACATATTAATGATCATATTTCACAGAGGAAAAACAGAAGGCGATATCTTCGAAGGTCAATTTTGCGTTTGAGACAAACTTCAGTAACGAAACGCCTTTAAAATCACTCTATGAGTTTCGTAGTAAAGGTTATGAAATACATCTTATCTTCATGGGTCTTAATTCGTTAGAAGAATCTCTGCAACGCGTAGCTTATCGTGTTCGGACAGGCGGGCACAAGGTCTCAGAGCAATCCATAAGATATAATTATGAACACGGTTTTAAGAATCTATATAAATATTTCAAGGATTTTGATTCGGTAACGCTCTTTGACAATTCGGTAGCGAAAGTTGATGAACCGGTGGTTCCAAAGGAAATATTACATATTACTAATCGAATTCTTTACTTGCAAACAACCGTCTATCCGGAATGGGTTAAACCTATTGTTGACAGTTTTGATCGAATAAAAATCCCTGATAAAAAATAATTTTATGTCATCACCCATCGTAACGGGCCTTATGGCCTACGGCATGTCGGGACGTGTGTTCCATGCGCCATTTGTTGAACTGCATCCTGGCTTTAAACTGAAAGCCGTTGTCGAGCGCCATGAGAAAAAGGCTAAGGCTGATTTGCCGGGAATCACCAGTTATAATTCGACGGATGAATTGGTAAACGATAATGAGCTTGAACTTATCATCGTCAACACACCGCCGCACACGCATTTCGACCTGGCTAAAAAAGCGCTCGAAGCAGGTAAGCACGTACTGATCGAAAAGCCCATTGCGATAAATTCAGCGGAAGTAAAGGAATTGTTTGAGTTAGGGCGCAAGATGAACAAGCACGTGATGGTGTACCAGAACCGGCGCTGGGACAGCGATTTCGTATCGATGAAAAAAGTGATCGAAAGCGGCAGGCTTGGCGAACTGATCGAGGTGCATTTCCGGTTCGATCGTTACAAAACCACGCTCAGTCCGAAAGTTTTCAAAGAAACCAAAGGCCTGCCGGGTAATGGTTTGGTTTATGATCTTGGCCCGCATTTGATCGACCAGGCGATCAGTCTTTTTGGCAAGCCGCTGTCATTCAAAAAGACAACGGGGATATACCGCGAGAATTCAGAAGTGCCGGACTATTTTCATTTCCATCTCAGCTACCCGCACCAATTGAATGTCTTCCTCACTTCCGGGCTCCTGATTGCGGAGCCTACACCATCATTCGTAGCGCACGGCACCCTGGGCAGCTATCTGAAAAACCGCGTGGACGTGCAGGAAGCGCAATTGGACAATGGAATATGGCCCGATGAACCTTTTTATGGCATCGAACCGGAAGGCGAAGACGGCATACTGGCCACCTTTGATGAAGGTGGGAACAAGCAAACCGAATATATTCCTTCGGAGAAGGGCGATTATATGCAGTTATTTGAGGCTGTTTATGATACCATCCGCAACGGAACCTTATACCCGATAACAGCGGAGCATATTGCGTGGCAGGTGGAATTATTGGAAAGTTGATTGAGTTAGATTAAGTTGATTGAGTTGAATAGGTTAATATCCGAAAAACTGAATCGACCACTTGACTAAATCAAATCAACTAAAAATACAGTACATTTACCCTGATCATGAAAAAAATACTGCTCATATTAACCTTTATCATAGCCGCCGGCTGCAGCCGCGCGCAGGATACAGTTGACACGAAAAACATTCAGAACATCCCGCCTTTTAAGATTTTAAAGCAGGACAGCACCTGGTTTTCGGTTAAAAATCTGCAAAAGAACAAGCCGGTAATGATCATCTACTTCGCACCCGACTGCAGCCATTGCCAGCATCTGATGTACGATCTGAGACCGCATATGAAGGAGCTGAAGAACGTTCAGATCGTAATGGTGACCTTCACCGAAGCCTCGATGCTGAAACTGCTACAAGATTTTTACAAAACTTTCGACCTGAAAAAATACCCCAATGTGACCATCGGCACCGAGGGGCATTCTTATGTGGTACAACGCTATTACCAGGTGCGTACGACGCCATATATCGCCATTTACGACCACAAGGGAAAACTCGTAAAAGCCTATGTCCATGCCCCCTCAGTTAAGGAACTGGTGGCCGAAGCACGGAAGGGCTGACAAACCGCCGTTCTTACGTTAACGACAACCGGTTAGGTTACCTGCTGGCAGAATAACCCAGGCCAATGATCGAAATGATGCTCAGGAGGATAAACCCTGCCGTCAAAAGATCAAATCTCGTTTTGAAAAAAAGTACGTCGAGGCCGATAGTCAATGAAAGCGAGATGGCGCTCCAAACCAGCGAAGCCACACTCAGGGAGACGCTGTCCAGCGATTTTTTGAATAAAAAAATACCCAGCGACATACAACACAATCCTATTCCGTTTGCCCGCCAGTCGGTAAGACCGGTCGATTTTTTTAAAGCCACATTCCATATAGCTTCCGCTATTGCCGCTAAAAGGAGCATCAGCATGCTCAACTTATATCCCATTTTGTTCAAAAAGAAGTCCTTAAAACACCGAAAGCAGAGATTGTACGCTTGCGTAAGTCACATTATTGAACATCAATCAGCAGGGATCGCCGTTTACACTTCCGGTATAAGACATACGATGCCGTAACAAGCAAAATACCCAATACCGCCGGAAAATAAACCGACGGCCCATCGCCATTTAACAAGTGCGAGGATAAAGCCCCGCATACATCAAAGGTCAAGCCGGCGTAAGCCCATTCTCTAACCCTGGGATATTTTGGGATCACGGTCCCTATCACACCCAATATTTTCAGTGCTCCTATCAGCCGAGCAAAATAGCCGGGGTAGCCGAGGTGTTTAAAAAAAGCCATTACATTGGGGCCATTCATCAGATCAGTTATGGCCCCAAGCGTTATAAATGCGGCCATCAAACCGGTGACCACCCAATACGCAATTTTTAAAATTTTCATAATTGCTCGTGTTATTTTGAACATTGGTCGCAACGCGGTCGATTACCTTACAAACTTTTGATTTTTGCTAAAATGCGGCCGCTTTCCGTGAGCTTGCTTTGCCGCCGATTATCTCTATCTTAGTTACTTTAACCCTCACAATTATGGCCGATTCAAATAAACTTGGCTTATGGACCAGTACGTCGCTCGTAGTCGGCAACATGATAGGCGCGGGTATTTTTCTGATGCCTTCGGCCATGGCTTCCTTTGGCGGCATCGGTTTGCTGGGCTGGGTTTTTTCGGCGATAGGCTCCTTCTTCCTGGCTAAAGTCTTCAGTAACCTGAGCAGGTTGGTGCCGGACGCCAACGGAGGTCCTTATGCCTATACGCGCGCTGGGTTTGGTGATTTTGCGGCCTTCCTGGTAGCATGGGGCTATAGTTTATCTATTTGCTGCGCCAACGCGGCTATCGTGGTATCATTTGTTAGTGCTATGAGTGTGTTTTTCCCGGTGCTGGCTACTAATACTATTGCTGCGGTGGGAACTGGCTTAATCACAATATGGTTCATTACTTGGGTAAACACCCGAGGCATTATCGTCTCCGGGAAATTTCAATTGGTCACTACCATTTTGAAACTTGTTCCGCTTTTACTGGTTGCTATCGGCGGATTGTTCTTTATAAAAACCGCTAATTTTCACCCTTTCAATTTAAGCGGCAAACCAACGTTTGATGCGATCAGCACCACGGCAGCCATGACCATGTTTGCGTTTGTAGGTATTGAATGCGCGACCATCCCTGCTGGAAGCACGGAAAATTCGGGCAAAACGGTTTCCCGGGCTACAATGCTCGGTGTCATCGTAGTAGCTCTGATCTATATTCTCGGAAGCTTTAGTGTGATAGGTTTAGTTCCGGCAACGATATTGGAAAAGTCAGCCACTCCTTACGCGGATGCCGCAGTCCTTATTTATGGCCCATCAGCCAGATACCTCGTAAGCGGTGGCGTCGCCATAGCCGCATTTGGCGCGCTGAATGGCTGGGTGATGGTACAGGGACAGGTGCCGGCGGCAATAGCGAAAGACAAATTGTTCCCCGAAATTTTCGGGCGCATGAACAAGAAGGGAGTACCAACAACCGGCATGATCGTCAGTTGCATAGTGATCTCATGCCTGATGGCCATGAACTACACTAAAGGGCTTGTGGAACAGTTCAAATTCCTGTTATTGACGGCCACTTTAAGTGTGCTGGTGCCATACTCGCTTTCGGCTGTATCTTACATCGTTATCGGCGCAAAAAAGAGCGCGCTCGTCAAGGGCGGCCTGGCCGGCGCGGTTTTGCTTGGGCTTGTCGCATTCATTTACACCCTCTGGGAGATCTATGGCACAGGGCCGCAAACCGTTTTCTTCGGGTTTATTTACCTGATGCTGGGTGTGCCGTTTTATGCATGGGTGAGTTATAAAAGAAAGGTCGACACATAACTCCGCGCATTTATTCTGCCAGATCGTCTTCCAACTGTTTATACAAGATATCCCTTTTTATCGGGTAGGCAGTTTTTGACTGTTCAAATGTGCCATCCTTTTTAATAATGAACATCGTAGGGAACCCGGTGCCTTTCACCTTGTCCATGATATCATCTGTCAATTTCCTGTTGGCCATAATGTGCATACCTTCGAGGTTAAAGTAGGCAATCAATTTTTTCCAGTTATCTACACCGCCGCTCTCGTGATTTGCTACATATAAATAGTAAAGACCTTTATTTTTAAAATGCTCATGGATCGCCATCGTATTTTTTTCGATCTCTTCACGGCAGGGGCCGCACCAGGTTCCCCACATATCGACCAGAACTGTTTTTCCTTTCACAGCAGCAAGTACATCTTCCAGTGTGTTTAGTTTTATTCCATTATCTGCCATGAAAACCATTCTTTCATTTATTGGTCTGTTTTGCCTGGATATAATATTTTCTACGTAGGAAGTAAATTCCTTTATGTAAGGGCTGTTGGGGTATTTGCTCTTAAAGTGTCCGAAAATCTCAGGAACATTGATCGGGTTGCTTTCGAGTTCCGTCTGCTCAAACAACACAGCATAAAGGTATTCCGCCGACCGGCCTGAAAAATATTTATTGATGATCTTTTCCTGCAATAAGTTGCTTACATCAGCCTTGTACAGCTTTTTACCTGCGCTGGTATCCGCACTATACCACTCACGGTAAAATGCTTGCGGATGGTCATAAGCTTCGCTCCACAAACGTTCTTTTTCCCGTATCAAAAACATATACAGTAAGCTCATATAATGAGGAGTTGTCAAGGCAGAATCGTTATTCAGTTTTGCCGTTGAAAACAGGCTATCGGTAGCCTTCTTCCACTGATCATAATTACGTTTGTAGGCGTCTTGTATCCGGAAATGATTTTCTGTTTCAAAATCAAAAAAGCGATCAATAGAGAGGTAGTTAATATTCATGCGCCAATCTCTGGCAAAGGACTCCGAGGGGTTATATGTATTAATATAGCTGCTCAATATGTTTTCCTCTGATCTCTTATAAGCGCCGATCGCATTAAGCACTTTACGCGGTAAGGTATCGCCATAAAACCCGTCAAGCTCTATTCTTTTTATCAGGCCGATCAAGGGTTGATTGTTATTGCTTCCTTTGCCCGTTACCTTTATCCCAAAGTCTGGTTTGTCAAAATCTCCGGTAAAGGACAGATCATCGCCCGGAGAAAGGTAAAATGTGTATCTAAAATTTTTGCTGTTCCGTTCGTTAGTCGCGGAAAAATAAACGGAGATAAATTCAGGACTTGTTGCTGCGAAATTATAGCCAGCGTTCCCGCCCTCCGTTAATGGAACTTCTATAGCGCCATCTTTGGGATGAGACCGGATATATGCGAAATAGTGCCCGGCGCTGCAATGACCAAGTGATACACGAAGAGTAGCATTTTGCGCTATGCAATGTGAAGTTATTAATAAAAAAAGGATTGTCGAGGCGGTAAGGTTCTTCATAAGGTTAGCTAATAAGTTGAAATCGGTTTATTAAAATAGGTAACGTTACAATCCCAATTCTATTGCCGGATCTCAGAAATCATTTGAACACGATTTGAGAGATGTCATAGAGAGACAAGATTGCTCTTTGCTACAAGGCTAATTCTATTGCCGGGTCCCAGAAGACTTTTTTGAAATCCTGCACTTTATCGTTAATCACGATCACACCTTCCGATGCCAGCATTTGTTCCATCCTGTTACCGCCGAAGTGGAACTTGCCGGTAAGCAATCCCTGGCTGTTCACCACGCGGTGTGCCGGAACGGGCGGATCAGCCGTCCCGCAGGCCTGCATCGCATAGCCGACCATCCGCGCCGAGCCTTTGGTGCCGAGGTAATTGGCAACGGCGCCGTATGATGTTACCCGGCCGGGCGGTATGAGACGCACCACCTGGTAAACGAGGTCGTAGAAATTAGGCTCGGACATCTTATTCGAAAGAAAACTTAAGATAGTTGATATTCTTATTATCCTTCAAATATTTCTTTTCATAATAAGTTTTGATGGACAGCACCTCGTCAGTGTGCGCCGAATGATACAGATCTTCGGTTTTGATGTGCAGCTTTAAGCCCAGTTCGCCAATTTTTTCAGCGGTGTAGGCATGGAGGCCGTCATTGTCAGTTTTCAGGTTGATATATCCGCCTGGTTTAAGCACATGCCTGTACTTAACCAGGAAGCGGGGCGACGTCAATCGTTTTTTCTCACGACTCACCTGCGGCTGCGGATCAGGGAAGGTGATCCATATTTCGTCTATCTCGCTTTCGCCGAAATAATCCATCAGGGTTTCAATCTGTATGCGAAGAAAACCCACATTCTTCACGCCCTCTTCCAATGCATCCTTGGCGCCGCGCCAGATACGGTTGCCTTTGTAATCGATGCCGATGAAGTTCTTATTTGGAAACAATTTGGCCAGGTTCACCGTGTATTCGCCTTTGCCGCAGGCCAGTTCCAGCACAACCGGGTTATCGTTCTTAAAAAAATCCTTCGCCCACTTGCCCTTAAAGGGCAGCCCGGCATCTAATTGCACCACGTTGGGGAACGTGGCTACTTCGGCAAATCGTTTTAACTTGTCTTTTCCCACGCGGGCAAAAATAGAAGAAAGTCCGCAAGTCCGAAAGTCCGCGTAAGTCCGGAAGACAGATTAAGGAAACGGTCGTGTTCGTTGCCGGATTTGGCAAACGCAGGGGATAAATCAATCTTTCGGACTTTCCGACTTATGCGGACTTTCGGACTGCTTAAGACGCTTCACTTTCCGGCGGGATGCCGTAATCTTCGTGCTTTTCTTTTTTTTCAAACATGGATTTAACCTTGTCCCAAAGGCCGGTAACTGATTCCTCGTTGATATATTTTGAGGCTTGTTGCGAAAGCAGGCCCACCAAACCCTTCACCAAAAAGTTCGACTTCCGAAATACCGTCTGGTTCAGCGCAACGGGCAGTACAATACGGGATAAGAGCCCGAACAGGTCCTGGCTAAAAATACTGGTTTTCGAATCGTCGCCCTGCGCTTTCGGAAATATGGTAAGCAATGTGGAAAACGTCGCCATAGGCGAATTGAACCGCTTTGCCAGCGCCTCTCCCTGTTCCTGTTTTACTACACGCAGGCGGGCTATTTCGGCCCTTAACTCTTCTATATTGTTGATCGATGCGCCTGCCATGTTATTTAAAGAAATTTTTAATAAGCGTATTAGCGAGCGAGGGGCGCATTTTGTCTTTGCGTTTCATCAGGACCCATCCTATAATGATATACACCCCTGCCATGGTACCAAAGCCCGCCCAATAGGAATGCATAAAGTTCGACAGCAGCAGCGCCAGCGCCACGCTGATGAACAGGAATGCCACGATAAAACAAACGGCGATGGCCAGATCGACGATAAGGCCGGACAAAAATTTAGCGCCCTGCTCTATAGCCTCAAGCTTCACCAGTTCGACCTGCGTATCGATGTACTCCTTTACCTGCTCGATTATTGGTTGCGGAGCTTCTTTTTCCTCTTCCATTTAGCTTATAACTGTGCCGGCCGGAGCCGGAAATATGGTCAATGTTCAGGCGTGCTCCAGGTCGTCGCGGTATTCTTCTTCCACGCCGTTCATTTTGGTTTTGATATTATCAACCACCTTATCCTTCAGGCCCCTCAGGTTATCGATCTCCGTGGCTGCGGTTTCCCTTATCGAATCACCCAGTTTCTTCAGCGAGTCATTTAGTTTATCACGTGTTTCGGTGCCTTTATCCGGTGCGAACAGTATGCCCAAAGCTGCACCGGCCGCCAAACCCGCAAGCAGTGCAACTATTACTTTTGTATTGTCATTCATAGCATTATAATTTTTTTTGTAGTATTTTGTTTTTCCTATGGTCAATTTTCGTGCCGTTTAAGCAAAAAGACTAATTGTCTGTATTGCTCGTCCTTATCCGCTCCAGCCTGTCGGCCGCCCGCCGGTTAGTCTCGTATATCTCTAACAAAAGTAAGAAATAAGACAATAACAGTGGTCCGAAAACCAAACCTAAAATGCCGAACAGCGGCAGACCGATGAAAACGCCGATAACCGATATAATGGGATGCGTGTTAGCCAGCCGCTTGTTAATGATCATTCGTAATACGTTATCGATATTGCCGATAAATAATAAACCGTAAGCCAGCAAGCCAATGCCTTTTAGTACATGGCCTGTGGCCATTAATATAATTGCGGCAGGGATGGTGAGCGTTGGTGCGCCGACGACCGGTAAAAACGAAATGAAAGCGCCGATAGCGCCCCAAAAAACCGGGTCGGGCAGGCCGAAAGCGAAAAAGCCAAGAGCCAGCAGTGTTCCCTGTGTTAAGGCGATGATCCCCTGCCCCAGCACGTTGCTGTAAGTGGCATTGTGCAAGGCCTCCGAAAAGCGAAGCGCGTGCTGCTCGCGGAAGGGCGCATATTTTAACAGGCCGGCTTCGAACTGGTCCTTTTGCGTGAACATAAAAAACAGCAGGAAATACATGACCAGCAATGTGAGCAATATGTTTCCGATGCCGGTGATTATGGAAGGGAAAAGCTGGGTGGCATAAGCACCCAGTTTTTGCAGCGTTTCTTCGGCCAGTTTGGGGTCGCCGAGGTGATGGCCCGAAAATATGTCGATCTTATATATCCAATCCTGTATAGGAAACGACCGGCTATTGATCCCGGCTATTTTATCGACCACCATGATGCACAAAAAAAGCATGGGTATGACGATGACGATAAGCGATATCAGCATAATGATGAGCGCGGAAATGGTTTTATTCCAGTTCCTTTTGTCCACCATATCGATATACATAGGCCTGAAGATGGTGAACAGGACGATAGCGCCGAGGATCGAACTAAATAAGCCGCTCAACGCATACAGCAGGAAACATCCCAGTATGATAATACAAATGAGGACGATGTTGTTGCGCTGCTTATAATTGAAGATCGACATTGGGATACGGCAATGGTACTACCTATAAACAACAAATGTCTGAAAAGTTTTCAGACACTTTGTTAAAATATGTTAATTGACAGGCAGTTAGCCCAGGTCGTCGAGCAGCATGTTGATCTTGGCGCATGCGCCCGCTATCGTATTGATATAGAATGCGCTATCGGTAGTGACGTCGTCGGGGATTTCGTATCGGAGCTGTTCGAGGGAAAGGTTGATATTTGAAAGCTGGTTTCTGATATCATGCCGTACGCGGCGAATATTGCTTTCAGCCGGCTTGCCCTCATTTGGCTCTTCCATATTACTACTTGCTTAAATTGATCGCCTTCATTTTATTATACAATGTTTTCCGGTCGATGTTCAATATTTCGGCAGCTTTGGTTTTGTTAAAGTTTACTTCGCGCAACACTTTCAAAATGGTATCGTATTCGGCCTCCTGCGCGGCGTTTTTCAGGTCGTGACGGCTTTCCCTGGCTGCAACCGGTTCTTCGGCTGCGACAGCCGTGTAGCTTGGTTCCGGTACGGCCGAGGCCCTGTAGTTAGATATCTCGAGCGGCAAAGCCTTCAATTGTATCACATCGCCTTCAGTGATCAGCGTTGCCCGGCGAACCACGTTTTTCAGTTCGCGGATATTACCTGCCCAGCGGTAGTTCATAAAGCACTCTTCCACTTCCGGCGAGAATCCTTGCACGTTGCGGTTCAGTTCGGCATTGGCCATCTGTAAAAAGTGATTGGCCAAAAGCATAATGTCGCTGCCCAGTTCGCGCAGGGCAGGCATATAGATAGTAAATTCGTTGAAACGGTGATAAAGGTCCTCGCGGAAACGTCCTTTCGAAATGCCATCCTGCAGGTTCTCGTTGGTGGCGATGATGATGCGCACATCCAGGTCTATCTCCTTGGTGCTGCCTATGCGTTTTACCTTTCTTTCCTGTACGGTGCGCAGCAGTGCCGCCTGGATGTCGTAGGACAGGTTACCCACCTCGTCCAGGAACAGTGTGCCGCCGTTGGCCATTTCAAAGTGACCGATCTTGGTATATAAAGCGCCGGTGAACGAGCCTTTTTCGTGACCGAAAAACTCGCTGGCCGCCAGTTCCTTCGTCAGCGAACCGCAGTCCATCGCAATGAACGGCATACTCGCGCGCTGGCTATGCAGGTGTATATTTTTAGCGGCCGATTCCTTACCGGTGCCGCTTTCGCCCAAAATAATAACACTGTAATTGGTTGGAGCCACCAGTTCTATCTGGCGGGCAAGCTCTTTCGCCGCCCTGCTGCTGCCCACCACAAATTCGCTGTTGGGCAGTTGCGGCTTTTTACCGTTGCTTGGTTTCGAAACCATAACCGAGCCTTCCGGTTCGTCAACCAATGCATGGTGCGTTTCGAAAGCTTTATTGATCGTATTCAGGATCTCATCCGGATAGAGCGGCTTGGTGATGTAATCGTAAGCGCCCATCTTGATCAGTTCCACAGCCATTTTGATATCCGAATAGCCGGTAATGATGATCACGCCCGTCTTCGGGTATTGGCTCTTGATGGTTTTCAGCATTTCGCGGCCATCGGTATCCTCCAGCCGAAAGTCGCAGAGCACAAGATCAAATGACCCGTTCTTCAGGAATTCCAAACCGTTTGCGCCGGTGGCGGCAGTGGTAACGTCAAAACCGTTGCGCGTTAAAAATTTCGACAATAACAGCGCAACATTCACTTCATCATCAATGATGAGTATTTTCTTCATAAAGGTGTAAAGCTAATTCTGACAGGTAAACGGATTCCTGCAACGTCAAGTTACATACAAAAATGCTAAATTTTCAGGTGATAATTAATTAACAAGCTATTTTTTCAATCCTGGAAGCAAAAAAACGGCGAAAGGGCCCTGTTTAGGCCCTTTCACACTTTAATTCGCTGGTAGAAAATTACTTAGTATCAAAAGCATAAGCAACGCGCAGGCCGAAGAAATTCACGGTGCTGTTGTCAACGTTGCTGTTGAATTTGGTAGTGCCTTCCCAGCGTACGCCCGCGTCTAAGTAGCTCTTGCCGCCAAGCGCGAACTGGTAACCGATCTGCGGCGCGTACAGGAATGCAGCGCTGTTGTCAAAGTTAAAATCTGACTTGTTCAGCACGAAAGCCGCACCTGCTTCACCCTGGATGTAAAAGTGGCTAACAGGGAAATATTTCAAACCGGCCTTTACAGGAAGCAGCTGCAGGTTGGTTTGATCCACACCGGTTCCGTTGATATTGCTTTTACCAAAGAAGTTGTTGTAGCCGGCATTAACTGTTACGAACAACTGATTTTTTACAACCGGGATATCGGCCTGTACGGAGCCGCCCAGGTTCCAGTCATAGCTATCGGAAAATTTGCCGGTAGGGATACCCGCATCAGCGCCGACGCTTAAAATTACTCCGTTCGATGATGCTGTTTTTGTGGTAGATGCAGGGTTCGATTGTGCATTTGCGCCATAAGCCAAACCGGCGAAGGCGACAACTAATGCTGTGAATTTGAATGAATTTTTCATGATGTTATGTTTTTTGTAGATGTGCTTTTTAGAACACGGTGGCAAAGTAAAGCCGAAAACTAACACGGAGTTTCATCCCAATGTCACGATTATTCAATCGTTTGATTAACAGCGAATTATTTTTGACTATTTTTCTGAATTAGTCAGTTTATTGTCAAAAAAGTGGCTTATTTACCCCGAAAAGCGGGTTTTCTTTTTTCAAGGAATGCGGAGACTCCTTCTTTAAAGTCCTGGGTATCGAAGCTTTTGCCGAACAATTCGATCTCTTCTTCGAAACCGTTGACATCGGGCTGGGTGGATGCATTGACTGCCGCGATAGCCGAGGCGAGCGCCAGGGGGGCGCGGGAAAGTATGCGGTCCATAATGGCTTCTGCGGCGGGGATAAGTTCAACCGGCGAGGTTACGTGGTTTACCAGGCCATACGCATGGGCGTCTTCCGCTGATATCATATCGCCGGTCAATATCATTTCCAAAGCGCGGCCGCGGCCGACCAGGCGGGTGAGCCTTTGCGTGCCGCCGTATCCGGGTATTAATCCCAGGCTTACCTCGGGAAGACCCATTTTGGCATTATTGGAGGCAATGCGTATATGGCAGGCCAGGGCCAGTTCCAATCCTCCGCCCAAAGCAAAGCCATTAATGGCAGCTATCACAGGTTTTGGTCCATTCTCAATAAAATCAAACACAGTTCTATGCCCCCTGCGGGCCATCTCCTCGCCCTGCTTCGAATCATAAGAGGCGAATTCAGCAATGTCCGCGCCTGCCACGAAAGCTTTTTCTCCGGAGCCGGAAATGATGATGCCGCCGACATTGTCGTTATTAAAAGCATCATATATAGCGGTGTGCAGCTCGGCGAGCGTATTTTTATTCAGCGCATTAAGCTTTGAAGGGCGGTTGATGATGATATGATGGATGCGATCCTCGGTATGCGTAAGCAGGTTTTCGAACATGGACATGGGGCAGCGTTGAAATTGGTGACGCAGCAAAGTTATTGCTTAATTATCACCGTTCCATCGGTTTTGAATATTTTGATCACGAGCGAGTCGGCTTTTTTGATCATCGAGTCGCCGACGGCTATCTGGCGGTCGAAATCCCAGTGGGTGACCGAGAGATCGTACTTTGCCCCGCCAATGGTTACGGTCGGCTTACCTGAATTGTCATAAACAATTGTATCCACCTTTCCATTAAACTGGTAGGAAAGCGCCTTTCTGTGCGCTGTAAAACGGGTGTAAAAAGTAAAGACCGCAAATGAAATGGCCAAAGCACCCAAAACAATGAATGTAATTTTGACGAACGGTTTCATATCGTTTCGTTAAATCCTTCATCATCCCGTTGCTAAAAGTTCCTGTGCTGGTGTACCCAGTCTTTGATGTATTTTACAATTTCGGCGGTGCTGGTGCCGGGGGGAAAAAGCTGACCCACGCCGAGCTTTTTCAGTTCCCGCATATCGCTTTCAGGGATGATACCACCACCAGTAACCAATACATCGTCCATTTGTTTTTCTTTCATCAAATTGAGGATCTTAGGGAACACGGTCATGTGTGCTCCTGAGAGTATCGAGATGCCTATGGCGTCCACGTCTTCCTGCAGTGCGGTGTTCACCACCATTTCGGGCGTCTGCCGCAGACCGGTATAAATAACCTCCATACCGGCATCGCGCAGCGTGGTGGCGATGATGCGCGCGCCGCGGTCGTGCCCGTCGAGGCCTACTTTGGCTACCAATACGCGGATAGGGCGGTTGAAAGAATCGGCCATAAATTATTCGAAGCTAAAGAACTCTGTCAATAAATCGCAAACCTGGCGGCATGTTTTTTCATCCATGATTCCCAGTCGCTTTATCAATCGCAATTTTGATACTGAACGAATATGATCGAGGGCAATCTGCCCGGATTTATTTTTGAAGGTACAATTTATGCGGTGAGGGTAAGGTTTATTTGCAGACGTCATCGCAGCAACGGTGACTGTGCCCAACAAGCCATTTACTTCATCCGGCGAAATAACCAGGCATGGGCGCGTTTTACTGATTTCGTGACCGATGACAGGGTCGAGATTGATGAGCCAAACTTCAAAACGCTTAACTACCATTGCCATTCCTTATCGGTAAACTCGTCAGAAAAACCCTCTAATAGCTCATCATCAGGCGAATATCCGTTTTGTATGGCCAACTGCAATTGTTCCGTCCATCCTGTACGGGCTTTTTTCCTCGACTTTATAAGAATACCTTCTTCTGTTGGGTCGATCTCGATATCCTCGGAAAGATCGTATTGCTGTATTAACGACTTCGGCAGCCGGATACCAAATGAATTTCCAATTTTAACCAGCTTAGTTTCCATAATGTAAAGTTACTACAAAGTAATTACATTTATGAAATAAAATGCAATAATTTTATATAATTAGCTAAATTTGCCTCTTTCCCTACTATCATGACTGAGGAGCGATCATTAAACTTTATAGAAGAAATTGTTGAAGAAGATATCCGCGAGGGGAAGAACGGCGGGCGTGTGCTGACGCGTTTTCCGCCGGAACCGAACGGGTATTTACATATAGGTCATGCTAAATCGATATGCCTGAATTTCGGGCTGGCAAAGGAATATGGCGGAAAAACCAACCTGCGTTTTGACGATACCAACCCGGTGAAGGAGGATGTGGAGTATGTGGACAGCATTAAAGAGGATGTGCGCTGGCTGGGCTTTGAATGGGCGAATGAGCTGTATGCGTCGGACTATTTTGACCAGTTGTATGAATTTGCTGTGAAGCTGATCAAAAAAGGGCTGGCTTATGTAGACGATAGTTCGCCCGAGGAGATAGCCGCGCAAAAGGGTACGCCTACCGAACCCGGCAAGGGTAACGAATACCGCAACCGCAGCGTGGAGGAAAACCTGCGCCTGTTTGCCGAAATGAAGGACGGCAAGTATCCCGACGGCGCCAAAGTGCTGCGGGCGAAGATCGATCTCGCCTCACCCAACATGCACCTGCGCGACCCGCTGATGTACCGCATTAAGCATGCGAACCATCACCGCACCGGCGATAAATGGTGCATTTACCCGATGTATGATTTTGCACATGGCGAGTCGGACGCTATCGAGCAGATCACCCATTCGGTGTGTACGCTGGAGTTTATTCCGCACCGCCCGCTGTACGATTGGTTCATCGAGCAACTGGAGATATTCCCTTCCAAACAATATGAGTTCGCCCGGCTGAACCTCAATTACACCGTGATGAGCAAGCGCAAGCTGCTGCAACTGGTGAACGATGGTTACGTGGACGGCTGGGACGACCCGCGTATGCCGACCATCAGCGGACTGCGCCGCCGCGGCTATACGCCGGCATCGATACGCGATTTTTGCGAACGCATTGGCGTGGCCAAGCGCGAGAATATGATCGAAATGGCGCTGCTGGAATCGTGCATCCGCGAGGACCTGAACAAAACCGCCTGGCGCCGCATGGCGGTGCTGGACCCGATCAAGCTGATCGTTACCGATTACCCGGAAGATAAAACCGAAACATTCCACGGCGAGAACAACCCCGAGGTGGAAGGCGGTGACGGCAGCCGCGAGTTTCCGTTCAGCCGCGAGTTGTGGATAGAGCGCGAGGATTTTATGGAGGAGCCGCCGAAGAAATTCTTCCGCCTGGCGGTGGGTAATATGGTGCGCCTCAAAAGCGCTTATATTGTGAAGTGCGAGGGCTTTGCCAAAGACACCGCAGGCAATATTACCGAAGTGCATTGCACGCACATCCCCGAATCACAGTCGGGGAACGATACCAGCGGCTTGACCGTTAAGGGCACTATCCATTGGGTGAGCGTGAGGCATGCCAAAACCGCCGAGGTGCGTTTGTACGACCGCCTGTTCCAGGTGGAGGACCCGTCCAGCGAGGATGGTGATTTTAAGGATTACATCAACCCGGATAGCCTGCACATTATCCCGAATGCCTATATCGAGCCCGACTTGGTGAACGCTGTTCCGGGAAAAGGGTACCAGTTCATCCGAAAGGGTTATTTTACGCTGGATAAGAATTCGACGGCGGAGAAGCTGGTGTTTAACCGGACGGTGACGCTGAAGGATGGGTGGGTGAAGAAGTAGGACCGCTGATTTTTCGCAGGTTGTTTAATTTTTTAGGGGCGCTCAAGAGGGCTTCGCCGTTCGTTTGATTATTTTGATAGCGCTGATTTGATTTCGGCCTTTCTCTGCCGTGCAATTTCCCTTATGGCTTCCAGGCTACGCGGTTTATGAGCCCAGATACCAAATAAGGATTTCGGATCGATTTCTTTATTGCCTTTAGTAATCGCGCTTTTCATAATCAATAAAGACCTTAGATCATAGATGCTATATTTCCTTACACGTGCTGCAAAATAAACCCGGCATCCACATCAAGCTGAGTGTGTACAGCTTTTAAGAAATTCACATCGGGCTTTTGCTTGCCGGTCATGATCATGGAAAGTTTGGTATCGCTGATGTTGAGTTTCTTTGCCAGGTCCTTTTGTTTTAGGTGGAGCTCATACATGCGCATTTCGATCATGCCGGTAAGGGTTTGGGGCAGGGCTATGGTGTATTTGTTCTGCTCGTACTGCTGCGCGGCCAAAGCCAGTTCCCTGATCTCGGCCAGTTCTTCTTTCGAAACATTTTCGCTCCCTTTGGCCATCAGGCTGTCGATGTGGTTCATTACAGCTTTGTAATCGTGTTCGTTCTTGACGTTAGTGATTGTTTCCATCAATGATAAATTTAGATAAATAAAATTAATTTTAGCGTTTCTAAATTTTCGTTTTTGCCGGTAATAATTTTATTTCATTAAATTTGTGTATGGAAACATTGATCATGCATCCGCAGAACGAAGAACAGGCATCAGCGTTGAAGGCGATTGCCAGGGCATGGAAAATTAGTGTTGAAACCAGCCCTTATAACCCCGACTTCGTAGCCAAAATAAAAGCAAGTAAAAAGGAAGCCGAAGCCGGAAAATTCACGACCCTCGATCCCGCTAAATCCGTATGGGACAATTTAAAGTAATCGTATCCGATAAGGCTAAGAAGGACTTATTAGAAATACAAAAATCCGGCGACAAGGCGTCCATCAAAAAGGTAGAACAGATCATCAGCGAATTATACCTGCATCCCGAAACAGGTACGGGCAAACCCGAAAGGCTAAAATTTGAACTGGCGGGCTACTGGTCAAGGCGGATTAATAAAAAAGACAGGCTGATCTATTTCATCGAGCATCATATTGTTACCGTCACAGTGGTTTCGGCCGTAGGGCATTACAGCGACAAATAATGTAAGCTATCCCGACAGCTTGTAGAAGTCCACCGCCAACCAAAACCTGCCCACTGCTACTGCAACTGCCACTCCTCCCTAATTTCTACTTTTAGTAATTTTACAAAATGGACGTGCACAGCAAGGAAACCCGCAGCTACAATATGTCGCGGATACGGAGTAAGGATACCAAGCCTGAAATGCTGGTTCGCAGGTTTCTGCACAAAAAAGGTTTTCGCTACCGGCTGCATGTAAAAGACCTGCCCGGCAAACCGGATATCGTATTGCCCAAATACAAAACTGTGATCTTTATACATGGATGTTTCTGGCATGGGCATGAGGGATGCAAATATTTTGTTGCTCCCCGTTCAAATAGAGAATACTGGCTACCAAAAATTATTAGGAATATTGAGCGCGATCAAACTGCTGAAAGGTTATTAAAAATTGAAGGTTGGAAGGTACTTAAGGCTTGGGAATGCCAATTAAAGAATAGTATAAGGAACAAAACCTTAGAATTTTTAATAGGGAGAATTAATGAAAATCATAATGTCCCTTGCAAGAAATAAGATGAACATTATTTTTTTCGACTACATAGCTTAATCTGTCCGTTATATTAATTCTTTTAGAAGCCTCTTTCCCGCGATTTAATAAATTTTCAGTTTGCCCCATCCCACCAGAAAAGGGATGCACTTCTATATCTTTCATGAGTAATAAAAGATATTTTAAGCTATCGAAATCCTCATCACGCCATTCTTTGAACTGGCCTATAAACCCGTTGTCAAAAGAAACAGAATAGCTCTGATAGTTTAAATATCTGACTATTAATTTTTCGGTGTCGATATGCTTCGAGTAAAACAAATTTGCCCACTCATTGAGTTCTATACTGCTTATATCGTCTAGTTGACATAAATTATATATTTCAAAAGAGTCGATTACTTGATCATTTATTAATTTGTTGACTGTGATCTTTCGCTTTTGCCAGAACAGATGAGTATTTATGCTGATCGACGGAACTTGTTTGATATGAGCCACGGGGAGACCAATTGGCTCTTCATTAGTTGGAGAATCTGGATCAGCAATTTTATAATTGCTTTCGTAAAAAACTGACAACTCGATGTTATTTAAATCATCGATAAAGGGACGCCTACATAATGATAGAACAGCGTTTTTGATCGTTGAATTATTTAGTGAGGTTATCCATTCCGAAAAATTTAAGGTGGTAGTTACTTGAACAGACGAGTAATTTTGCGGGAAACAGATATGAGTAAACTCATATCTGTCTTTTGCTTCATTGAAAACTTTTAAAAATACCCTAATTTTTTCTTCTAAGATTTGACTGCTCTCTGACAACGGGTGGAACGAAAGTTCGTTAATAACAAGATCCATTCTAGATAAGTTTAAGCAATTGATTGCTCCATTCGTCAGTGAGGTGCCTGGGATATTCACTTAGTTCCCCATTCTTATCGACCGAAATATTAGTGATTTTAGAGTATTGTTCGCTTTCCTCAACCTGCTTCTCAAAGTAAAAAACAGCCGATCTGTCGATTAATTCGTTATTTTGTTTTATTGCCACCCTTATTCCATTCAATATATGATCGCTGTGTGTTTCTACAATGACCTGAACATCATTCAACGCTGCCAGAGCTATTAATTTCCCAATTTCAGCTTGGCCCCGAGGATGAACATGAGATTCAGGATTTTCAATTATGATTAATTCACCTGATTTTGCAGCTAACAAGGACGTAACGACAGGCAATGCATAGGAAATTCCGAATCCAACGTTGTTTGGCTTAAACCTATTTGTGTTGCCAAAATTTGGTTGTTTAAAAACATATTCTAAAAGTACGAAATCAGAATTGGGCACGGACGTGGTTCGAATGTTAATATCTGGAGATATCTCACCCATCCATAGATTTATCTGATTTATCAAGGTCTTGTTTATCAATTCTTTATTAGTAATTGGATCAATTACTTTGGAAGATGAATGCAACATGTTGTCAAACGCAATATCGTCGTTTCCGTGCACTTCAATAAAGTGAGTTGTGTACTCTCCGTTATTACCAACGTTATTGTTTGATACAACGCTGGAATATGATTTACTATGAATTGAAGTAGGGTCTATACGACTTGCGTTTAGATACTGAAAGTTATTACTAAATAAAACCTCATTGAAAATATTCTCCGCAATTTCCTTTTGTTTTAGATTAAAGACATCAGCTTCAATTACATAGTTTGTCTCAAATAGTTGTTGTACGCCGTCCGTGAATGAAATATCAATAGATAAGCTTTCTTGTTTGCTATATTGATAAAGCGCGTCTTTAGTGTTGCCAATGCTGATGTAATAGCCATTTAGTTGTATTTCACCCAATCTTAATTTATCCGACTGTTTCAATAGTAATAGGGATTGGATAAATGTCGATTTGCCCATTCCATTCAAACCCATGACAAGATTCAAATTTTTTAAAGCAAATTTGTTATTCTTGATGGACTTGAAATTCTTTATATGGATTGTTCTAATCATTTTGAGTTATATTTTCGATCAATTCAGAAATTCTCTCAAATCTATAAAGTACTCGGTTTCTATCGCTCGTTGACGTAGATATTGCGGCCTGGAAAGAGTTATCCTGAGTAAGTAAGCGAATAAATGCTCTAATAAAATCGTCTCTATTTTCTAAGATTCGTTCTTTTATTTCTGAATTTGCAAGTGCAAATAATACGGAAAAAACATCAAACAATGCCTTGTTTATTGGTTTTTTTCTTGATGTATAAAGATCAATTTTTCTAAAAGAATTTACCCCAAACAACTCCGAGTTAAATGCCATCGACTGTGTGAAAGCATTTTTTATACTATTTTTTTCAGCGGCGGAAAGGTCATAGATTCTAGCCATTGCCTTGCTCATAAATGAATCCAGGTCAGGCGAATAATTCTGAAATCCTAAGAGGTAGAATGCCAGAAATCGATTGGCAAAATCTCGGTCTAACATTCTTTGCGTTCTTATGGAATAGCTGGTTGCTTTTTTGAACTCATCGCTATCAGCTAACTCTTTAATAAACTTTGCTGGTGCACCTTGATATAACGCATGCCGTATTTCTTGAGACTCTAAAATAAGTCCGCCGGTGTTAATTCTCTTGAAGATGTTAAACTTTACATCATCCGGAGTGCCGGGGTTAATAATATATGCAACAATTTGAGTTTCCTCAATTAAGCGTTGGAGGTCTCGGTCCAACTCATCGAAACCATAACCATTCAGTTGTGAGAGAAATTCAAGATTAGTAAGTTTCAATGTTTTATCTAAGGCAAAATTTCGAATACTACTAAGTCTCTGCAAGCCGTCTACTACAAGCCATTTGTTTTTATTCGAACCATCAAAATAAAATGCCGGGAGAGGAAATCTTATCAAAATTGATTCGATTAATCTGCTCTGTTTCGTCGCATCCCATAAGTCATCCTTCCTTTGAAATTCTGGGTACAGGTCTATTTCTGGTGGATTTTGTTTAAGTCTTTTTATGATTAAATCAATGTTAATAAGCCTATTATCTATATTTATAAGTGATGGATCGAATGGTTTTTGCATCAATGAGGTTGAAATATCATTGATCTCCTCTTCCACATAGTCTAAAGTCGTTTCTCCTACGTTATTATCCAAAATGGGTGGATTATAAACAAGCAATCTATCTAATTCAGGATACGTCAAATCTATGAATTCATATAACGCATGATCGACAGCATTTAAACAGTAAAACAATGCAGCAATGTCTTGCCTTGGCTCCTCCGGTTTTATAACCTGAACGGTTTGATTGCTATTTGTATTCAATCCTATTATCGGGATATTAGAGCACCAATAGTAGGCGGTACTATCAACGGCTAATACCTCATGCTTTTGTATCGATTTTTTTAAGACAAAGCCTAGTTCGAGATGAACAATCCAATCGTCATTATAATTCGGGCCTCCTTTTTTATCCCTTATTTTTCCAAAAGCTCGTAATCCTTGATCCCAAGCAGTGGGACTCCCTTTATTGTTATCAGAACCTAGCCAAATAAAGCAAAAAACACCAGATGTTACTTCCGATGGAACCTGTTTGCACTTTACGAATATTTCTACAGTTGGATTTTGTATACCTTTTCGGCTATCTATTGCAGTAATATCGTCGACGCTGTCTTTACCAAGTCGAATAATGCAAAACCTCATTTTTTAAATTGCTTTAGCTAATGCCAAGTTTGATAGGCGCTCTAAGGAATTTTGTAACGGTTGAAATAATTCTCTGTTTTGACTTTCTACCCGCCTAAGAATTCCACGAGCGGCGACCGGACTTAGAAAATATTTCGAGTCTATATTTTCAGTACTAATAATTGATATTAGGTTGGTAGTTACTTTATTGGAAGGAGCATCGTAAACTTTACAATCAAAAGCTTGATTTTTAGCAGATATCCCACCTGTCCGCCACTTCAAATGTTCGTTGTCTGAATTTGAAATATCCTGACATCGGATGCCTTTTTTCGTAAAATCTTTATAGTTTGCTAACGTTGTATCAAGGTCATCTTCCATAGTCATTTGGAAGGCTTTTTTTATTCTTGTAGCTATCCACTCTATGACAGGAACAGACACAGCGTTTCCAATGGCATGATACCTTAAGCTGTCGTAATCCAAAATGTTAGTTTTTGAAAATGTTTCGGGCGACGTCCAGTTTTTAGGAAAGCCTTGCAACGCCTCCGCCTCTGACGGGATCAGTCTTCTGACGGCTTCATCATAACAAATATATGTTCTGCTCCAATCTGTTCCGGTATGTCTGCCTGAGGTAGCAGCCAAACAATAGGCCAATGAAGGAACAGTGAAACCGGCTATATCATTTTTGTGTGGGGTTACAAATTCGCTTCTTGGCGAGCCCGTTTTTTCTGAACCATTGAATTCATGTAGGACATATGCCGCTTTATTTACATTGTTTTTCCAAGCGCATATATAAACTCTCTGCCTTGATTGAGGCACTCCAAAAAACTTACTATTAAATACTCGCCATGAAACCCCGTAACCTAAATTATTAAATGAATCCAGGATGATCCTGAAGTCGTTGCCGTTATGGGAACTAAGGAGGCCTAAGACATTTTCAAGCAAAACAACATCCGGCATCCTCTTTTCTATTAATTGCAAAAAATCGTAAAATAAACCAGAGTTTTTGCCTTTAAGGCCTTGCCTGCCCATTGAGCCTCTAGCTACTGACACATCTTGGCAGGGAAATCCTGCACACCAGATTTTTGCTTCGGGGAGAGAGCCCGGGTCAACACTTAAAATGTCATAATCACATATTGTCCGAGGCCAGTGTTTCTTTAAGACAGATTGACAAAATTGATTTATCTCGCATTGATAGGTGATTTTAAAACCTTGTCTTTCAAAGCCTAAGTCAAACCCGCCAATGCCAGTGAAAAACGAATTAACAGAAAGTTTTGCCATGATATTCTTTGTTTCACAAATTAACATAAAAGGTTTGTATTTGTATGTTTTATTAATCAAGACATGCGACCTTTATTAACATGTGTTTATGGGTGAATTCGGTGGCCCTAATGTGTTACTAGTCTGCAATCACGTGGAGGATCGAAACAGTTATCCGCTCCGTGCTTAATCCAATGCCTCACAGACATGCATGTTACATCTCATGTGTTCAGCGCGTAATGTCTAACAACCCCATATTCGCCCATGCCCAAATACCTAACCCTCGCCCTCATCCTCCTAAGCCTTTCCACCCTGAAAACCTACGCGCTCCCGATAGCTATCGGGACCCCGCACGATGATTCGGTAAAAAAGATAGCTATCGCCGATGCGCGGAAATTCAGGCTGGACAAGGAACGGCTCAGCATTTTTAGGAAAAGCGCCCGCCAAATGATTCGAGACTATTATTTCCCCGGCGGCCGGCCACGCCCCAGCCTGCGCCCGCCCACCCCGCCGATCGACTTAGCCACTACCCAACGGGACCTGCGTGCGCGTCGTGATGGCTTCCAGGTCTATCGCCGCCAGCGCGAACTGGCGTCGGACTTTTTTAAGCCCATACCGTCGGCCGTGAGCGATACGTCGTTGCTGCGCGATTCGGTGTACGTAGCCGCTTACCGCGAAGAAGCCTGGAAACGCACCCGCCGCCGCCGCACTTTCGGGCACTATGCAATCATTGGCGGTTCAGTGGTTGGCGGCGCTACGGTTATAGCCGGGTTTGTGGCTTTAATGCTTGCGCTGAGCAGGATTAAAGTGGGATAGGAAGTCCCGCGCGTGCGGGATCGGGGTGAGTCTGCGCGGAGGTGGGCATAGTTCGTAAAAGAAGCATCGCCCTTTGCGAGAACATTGGGGTCAATTGATTTGCATGTGCAGTCCCGATAGCTATCGGGATCGTTCCTCGCAAGGACGTGGCGGGAACTAATTCGCGCGAGCGATGGCAACGAACAGCGGCCCATGCCTAAGGCCGCGTTTGGGCGTCTTGAATTTTAACTATATCTTGCCTGATGCGCAAATACTTAATTTTTACCCTGGCCGTTCCGATCCTTTTCTTTTCAAAAGTGCAGGCACAGACGCTGCCGGCAGATTCGATAAAAAATATGGCCGTTGCCGATGCGCGGAAATTCAAACTGGATAAGGCTGATTTTGAGATCTTCAGGCATAACCGCCGCAATTCCGGGTCGGATTATTTTAAACCGGGCAAGCCGGCCGTCAGCGATACCGCGCTGTTAAAGGATTCGGTTTATGTAAAGGCCTACCGCACGGCGGCCTACGCCAAAACACGCCACCGGCATACCGCAGGGCATTACATTTTGCTGGGCGGGGTCGCCGTAACGGTGGTGCTGCTCGTCGCCCTGGCAGCGGCTTCTAATTCGGTTTTAACGGGTTATCATTAAATCCGGAGGCAGGAGGCAGTACAGCTCGAGGGAAAAACCCGCTCGTGGATCGATTTTGATTTCGGAACCGATTGTTGTAAATTTGGTTATGGTACGCACAATTATAACACCTGAAAATACGAGTGTAAAGCTGTCTATTCCGCCTGATTATGTCGGCAAAAAGATAGAGGTACTGTATTATCCTGTTGACGAAGTAACCGAAGAGCAACAACCGGCTGCAAAAACCATGTCGGCCTTCAAAGGTATATTATCTGAGGCGGAAGGGAACGCATTGCAGGAATATGTGAAAAGATCAAGGGAGGAATGGGACAGTCGTTTTTAATGGATACCAATGTCATCATTGGTTATTTAAGTAAACTCCTTCCCGCTGAAGCGTCAGCATCCATAGATCAGCTTCCTGCTGTCATATCAGTCATTACCCGCATAGAACTACTTGGTTGGTACAATGCAACACCCGCCCAATTGGAAAAGCTTCAATTGTTCATCGGTAATGCGCAGGTTTACGATCTCAATGAAGAAATTATTGTTCAAACGATCACTTTGAGGCAACAGCACAAAATAAAGCTGCCCGACGCTGTTATTGCTGCAACCGCTTTGGTGTACGATCATACTTTACTCACCCGCAATACCGGAGATTTTAAAAATATCATTGGTCTGCGCATGGAAAGTCCGTGGGCATGATCCATTGAGCACTGCTATCCACCATGAAACACTTTTTTAGAACCAGGAATCAAGAACAAGAAATCAAGATAGATACCGGAAATAGTCTTGACTCCTGGCTCTTGACTCTTGACTCTCATTTAACCCAACTGCTACTGCTACTCACCACTGCCACTATCCTAAGCGCATGCTCCCCCAAAGGCCCCTACGCTGCTACCGATAAGTTTTATAAACACCACGCCGATTCGCTGGCGAAGGTGATCGAGGTGGCTCAGCCGGCGGTGCTGGCGGATAGTACGGGTACGGCGGTGCCTTCGGCGTTCGTGGGTACGGTGAACTTCAATATGCGCAAGCCCAATTATGTGATCATCCATTTTACGGCGCAGGACAGCATCGGGCAAACGCTGCACACCTTTACCGTTCAGCGCACGCAGGTGAGCGCGCATTACGTGGTGGCTAAGGACGGCCGGGTGTTCCACATGCTGAACGATTACCTGCGGGCCTGGCAGGCGGGCATAAGCAAATGGGGCAGCGTGACGGACATGAACAGCTGCTCGATAGGCATCGAGATCGATAACAACGGCAACGAGCCCTATACCGATGCGCAGGTGCGCAGCCTGCTGGCGCTGCTGGGCTGGCTGAAACATACCTACAATATTCCGCGGGCCAATTTCATCGGTCACCAGGACATTGCCCCCGCCCGCAAACCCGACCCGGGCCCCTACTTTCCCTGGAAAACCATGGCCGACCACGGTTTCGGCTACTGGAGCGACGATGTGCTGGACCTGGCCCCCGACAACTTCGACTACGCCACGGCCCTCCGCCTCATCGGCTACGATACCTCAAACCTCAATGCGGCTATTGTGGCTTTTAAGCGGCATTTTGTGCAGAAGGATAGCAATCCGGAACTGAGTCAGCTGGATTTGAATGTGCTGTATAACGTGTATCAGAAGTATTGAGCCTCACCCCGGCCCTCTCCAAAGGAGAGGGGGCGAAACGGGGTTTAATGACGTAAGTGTGTTTCAAGTCCCTCTCCTCTGGAGACGGATTTAGGGTGAGGCGAATAACATTTTGTGCAGAAGGATAGTAACCCGGAGCTGAGCCAGCTGGATCTGAATGTGTTGTATAATGTTTATCAGAAGTATTAGGGCGTGTCCCCGCTGATAGAAGCGGGGCCGGGCTATTCGCTCATACGGCTTCAGGCATTAGGCGCGGGGCCGGTATCCGCTGCTATCCCTCACGCATTGTCTGAACCGCAGATTCGTTTGATTTAATGGATTGTTATAATTTCTTTTTGTCTGAACTATGATTCCCAGGATTAAATAATTGGTATGATTTCCGTTTGCAACCAGGAACATCATTTTACCGACATAGGCAAAATGATCAATTGCGTGATACCACGAAAATGATCTGACAGATGATTTGAAAATGGTTAAATGCGGTTTATCGGCCCATACCTGCTCACCCCATCCCGGTAGCTATCAGGACAGGTTTTTGCTTTCAGATTTTATATGCGATCACGAGTTTATATAATAACTCGCGTGGGGCGGGGATAAAAGAAAGATGAGCAACCATATCAATCCGGCTATGATCAGTATTGTGAAAAACACAATAGCAGCCTGCCGGCCTTGTGCCTCGCCCGAAGTTATCGCTTTAAATGAATCAGCTACGTCGTGAAATGTTATTACGTGCATAGCGGCCTCCCCGACTAATTCAGTACATCTAAGAGGATAACAGATAACGGGGCTGGTTGTTCTAAGATTTTTTGTTGAACTGGAAATTTCGGGTCAGACAAAAAGCAGCGCACACGAAGCCCGCGCTCTCCCGATAGCTATCGGGACACCCTGCCTTTGTGCACGGGCAGCCGCCTGCCCCTGTTGAATTTTTGATCCGTTACCATTACAGAAAACTACTTCATACCGAAATAGAGGCCGGCAACCAACAGCACCTGGAAACAAATTGCCGCCAAAAGTCTCCCGGCACCCTTCATTTTGGGCGGGCCGAACAGGTAGGCCAATAGCGACAGAATATATACAACCAGCGCCAGGCCCGCAACTATTAAAAGATTGGGGCCTTCGGGGTCGCGGAAAAAAAAGAACAGCAGCCTGGAACAAATGATGGCCGTCGCCGCCAATATGATCAGCGAGATCTTTTTTGATTTGAAATACAGGCTGGCTGCGTTGTTACCCATGTCCATCAAATGAGCATTTTCACAAAAATAATGATTTCAATGGCGTGATATGACGAAAATGGTGACGTGGGCAAATGTCAATATTCCTCACTCGAATTTCGTGAATTGAAGTATCATTTTACCGAGATCGGTAAAATGATCGGACAACCTTCAATTACTGATATACATTTTTAGTAAATTTGTGTATGCCACAAATTGATTATAAGAAATATATTGAAGTCAGTCTGGATATCAGATTTGGAAAACCGGTTATCAAAGGTACCCGAATCACGGTATATGATGTTTTACAGTGGCTTGCTTCTGGTATGACTCACAAGCAGATCATAACAGATTTCCCGCAATTAAGTGAGGAGCAAATATTAGCTTGCCTGGCCTATGCGGCCAATAAAGAGCGAGTGATCAAGGTAGCATGAAAATCCGTGTTGTTGCTGATGAGAATATTTCGTGGAGAATAAAGAAGCTAATCCCTGCCTGGGACATACTACCATCTAACGAAATCAATCCGGGGAAAAGGCTTACCGATTCTTTTATCTGGAAATTTGCAAAGCAAAACAATTACAGTATTCTAACTTTCGATGAGGATTTTTTTGAGATCCAAAACATCCACTCGTTCCCTCCGAAAATTATTTGGTTGCGCACTGGTAACGTTTCTACACAACTTATAGCTGAACGGCTTAAAGCGCTGGAAAGTGAGATCGGTAACTTTCTTGATAATAGTGAGATAGGCATCTACGAGATATATTTGTAGAAACTGCGTTCATAGCAGCCTCCGATGTCGTACTGATGTTTTCTAAAACGTTAATTTTAATTGTTCGCCGTCTTCCCCTAAACCTTTTAAACTAAATCTTTCTGCTTTCCTTATATGCATCTGTACCGGGATATGGTCATTTGATCATTACAACTTCGGGTTTGAGCTTTTCAAGATTGTATGTACACTAAGCCTGTTTTTGGGGCCTGAAAATCATGACCCGGCACGAAAGGTTGTAAAAAGTGGTCCAGAAATGGTTAATAGTGGTTTTTTGGCAATTTTCGGCCCCTTTTTCTGCAGGAACGCTAAACCGACAAGCAATTGTAATTCAGCATATTGCTTTTTTAGCGTTCACGAAAATGACTTAGTTTCTCAAAATTTGACCCTTAGTGTAAATCATAAAAATCTAACTTTCAGCGCAATAAATGGTTGAAAATGGTCGAAAGGCGCATGAATGTGAACAATGTCTGTCCGGAGAAGCAAAATCTTGTGTTTTACGAGGCGAATTCGGTCAGCGCCTTTTCAATCCGCACAATGGTCTCCTGCTTGCCCAGCAGCACGGCGATATCGAACACATGCGGCCCGAACTTGCCGCCTACCAGCATGATGCGGAAGGGCAGCATCAGCTCGCCGGGTTTGATGGCATGCTCGTCGGCCAGTGCCTTGAAGCGGGTTTCCAGGTCGTGGGGTTCGGGCAGGCCGTCTTCGTTGCCCAGCATAGTAATAAATCCGCGGAAGAAATCGGCCTTGGCGTCGTTCCATTTGGGTTTTACGGCGGGCAGGTCGTACTCAGCCGGCTGCCGGAAGAAATAGGATGACTGCTGGTAAAAATCGGGAAGTAAAGTGCAGCGCTCTTTGACCAGGTCAATAACCTTCATCAAATAGGCTTCATCGTTGATAACAATGTCTCTGTCTTCAAGTATTTTTCTGACATCAGACTTCAGCCTTCCGACATCAGACCTCCGAATCCACTCCGCATTGAACCACTTCGCCTTCTCAAAATCAAACTTCGCCCCGGCCTTACTCACCCTGTCGAGCGAGAAGCGCCGTATGAGGTCTTCGAGGGTGAATATTTCGGTGCCGGTGCCGTCGTTCCAGCCGAGCATGGCCAGCAGGTTGATAAAAGCTTCGGGCAGGAAACCGATCTCGCGGAACCCGGGGGTCAGCTCGCCGGTCTTGTCGTCGAGCCAGTTCATGGCATATACGGGGAAGCCGAGGCGGGCGCCGTCGCGCTTGCTCAGCTTGCCGTGGCCGTCGGGTTTCAGGATCAGGGGCAGGTGCGCCCACTGCGGCATGCTGTCCTTCCAGCCCAGGTATTCCCACAGGAGCAAATGCACCGGCGCCGATGGCAGCCACTCCTCGCCGCGAAAGGCGTGGGTGATCTGCATCAGGTGATCGTCCACCACCACGGCCAGGTGATAGGTGGGCATACCGTCGGCCTTAAGCAGCACCTTGTCGTCGCTCTGGCTGGTGTCAAAGCTCACATGACCGCGTATCATATCCTCAAAATGCACGGTCTCGTTCTCCGGCATTTTGATGCGGATCACATGCGGTTCGCCGTCGGCCAGTAACTGATCAACCTGTGCCTGCTTCAGCGTCAGGGAGTTGCGCAAGGTAGCGCGGTAA
>JAFDZL010000046.1 GCA_018266935.1 Bacteroidota bacterium
AAGCGATCGAAAATAGGATGCTGAACACCGTGACTAAAGAATGCATCGGTGTTGCTGATCGCTATAGATTCCCATCCTCTTTTCATTTTTTGGAAATCGAGCATAAAGATAACGTTGCCGTAATCGAAGATGATATTTTTGATGTTCTGCATAAGGCAAAGATGCGTATTAGTCCGAAAGTCCGGAAGTCCGCGTATGTCCGAAAGTAAATATTAGATTTGGAATGTAAACCTATACAATGAAAGGACAAAAAGCTGGTTACGTCATTGCATTCCTGTTTCTTTTAACAAGTATCGCGTTGGTTGCAACAGACCACAAAAACGAGGCGGGATGGGCATTGATGCTTTTCTTTTTGTCGCTGGCTTTAACGTTCCGGCTTCATCCCAAACTGAAAAGCTTCACGTTTACCACCATGATATTTGCCGCGGCAGCGCTGGCGATGTTCTACCCGCATTATTTTATGAGCTGGGGCGGGTTCAAATTATCAAAACTGATCATTCCGCTGCTGATGATCATTATGTTCGGCATGGGCTGCGAGCTGAGCTTTAAAGACCTCATTGTCGTTGTGAAAATGCCGAAAGCAATTTTGGTGGGTATTATCGGGCATTATACCATTATGCCGCTGATCGGGTTTACACTGGCAAGTATTTTCAATTTTCCCAAAGAAATAGCTGCCGGGATCATTTTGGTTGGTTGCTGCCCGAGCGGGCTCGCATCGAACGTGATGTCGTACCTGGCCAAGGCTAACCTAGCGCTGTCCATAGCGGTTACCGCTATTTCTAACCTGCTTTCACCTTTATTAACCCCTTTGCTGATGCGTTTGCTGGCAGGCAAATTCGTGACAGTTCACTTCTGGGACATGGCCTGGGACACTACCAAAGTTGTGCTTATACCCATTTGCGCCGGACTTTTATTTAATTCGCTGGTGCGGGGCAAATTGAAATGGCTGGATAAGCTGATGCCCGTATTATCCATGGCTGGTATCGGTATTATCATCGTCATTATCGTCGCTACCGGGCGCGACAGTTTATTAGAGGTGGGGGCATTGCTGATCCTCGTAATGTTCATACTCAACATTTCCGGTTATACCTTTGGCTACTGGCTGAGCAGGTTGCTGGGTTTCAGGGAAAAAGAATGCCGCACTATCGCGTTGGAGGTGGGTATGCAGAACAGCGGCCTGGCCTCGGGTTTGGCATTACTGATGGGCGGCATCAATACCATCGGGCTCGCCCCGGCTGTTTTCGGCCCGGTGATGAATATTTCGGGATCATCGCTGGCGACGTGGTGGCATGCAAAAAAACCAAAAGAATAATATTGTTGTACTGTTAAACTGTTTTGTTGTTGAATTGCAGGACATATTATCCGGAACCATATGACCTCTACAACATTCATCCAGAATTAATCACTAAATAGCACAAAAACCTCACAAACATGAACTTGATCAAGAAATATGCAGCCGGGATGGCCTTCTTTGGCCTGGCTGCATGCGTTCCATTGGCCGGGCGGTCGCAAACTTCAACCGGCTTTAAAGTGCTTAACGATTATAAAATAAGCAGTCCCGGCGGCTGGGATTATATTTTGGTTGACGGCGCCAATAAGCGCGTTTATGTCTCGCACGGCATGCAGGTGAATGTGATCAGCACAACGGGCGATTCACTTGGCTATATTCCCAAAACTACGGGCGTACACGGCATCGCCCTGGTGCACGACCTGAACAAAGGTTTTACCAGCAATGGCCGCGCTAATTCGGTCACCGTGTTTGATCTGAAAACACTCACAAGAACAAATGATATCGCTTTGCCGGTTAAAAACCCCGATGCTATTTTCTATGACGATTTTTCAAAGAAAGTGATCACTTGCGATGGCGGCAGTCACGACCTGTGCTTTATCGATCCGGCGACCGAAAAGGTTGTCGCTACGGTGCCCTTGGGCGAAAAACTGGAAACCGCGGTGTCCGACGGCAAAGGAAAGATATTCGTCAATGGCGAGGACAACAGTACTGTGCACGTGGTTGATGCCACCACCTTTAAAGAAATCACCAGTTATAAAATTGACGGCGGCAGTTCGCCTTCAGGTTTGGACATTGACCGTAAGACCAACCGTTTGTTTATCGGCTGCGGCGATAGTAAAACCATGGTGGTGATGGACGCTTCGAACGGGAAAACCATCGCTACCTTCCCGATTGGCCGTACGGACGGTTTGGTGTTCGACCCTAAGCTGAAAATAGCTTATGCTTCCAATGGCGAAGGTACGATCACTGCGGTAAGAGAGGTAAATGCCAATAAATTTGAGCTGATCGAAAATATCACTACCGAGCCGGGTGCAAGGACCATCGGCATCGACCTGGTAACACACCATTTGTATTTGCCCACCGCCAAATTCGGACCAGCGCCGGCAGCTACCACGGAGAATCCGAGGCCGAGACCTTCGATGATACCAGGCTCATTCCACGTAATTGAAGTAGGTAAATGATGATGTGCTGATAAGACCCGGCAATTAATAAGACAAAAAACGTTTTAGATTTCGGCTGCGATTGCGTAATATTGCAGCCGAAAATTTCTACACATTTTCAGCGCCTATAGCTCAGTCGGTTAGAGTAGAAGACTCATAATCTTTTGGTCCCTGGTTCGAGCCCAGGTGGGCGCACCGACAAAAAAAGCCGTATCTTTGATAAGAAAACGGCTTTTTTTATTGCATAAAGGCACTTTCTGAAGCGCCGCTTATCTCGATACAACGTCCGTTGTACCGTCAAGATTTACATAGTTTTTTGTTGAACTTCACGTAAAAGCGTCACAAATACGTCACAGAACTTTTGCGTGCTCAAAATTTTGTAATGGCAACAGTAAGTGCAAAAGTCTATAAGCACCATCTCAAAGCTGATGGTACTTACAATGTTAAAATTCGGGTCTTCCATAAACAGGAAAAGAAATTTATCGATACAGACCATTTTGTTACCGACAAGCAATTGTCGAGAGATATGACGTTAAAAGACCCGATCATCAACAGGCAGATTAACAGGACGCTTGATGACTATCGAGTTATGATCAGCGGTCTTGGTGAAAAATTGGAATTCTTCAGCGCTGAAGCTTTGAGGGACTACTTGGCCAATAAAAACGAAGAAATAGATTTTATCAAATTTTGCGATAAACACATAAAACAACTCAGGAAGGATAAACGGGACGGCACCGCGTCTAATCATACAACTATTAGAAATAGCCTCGTTGACTACTTCAATCGTATAAAAGTGTCTGTTCTTGAAATAACTTCGAGTTTTCTAAAGTCCTACGAACGATATCTTAGAGAACCTCGCGAGATTACCCGAACTAATCAGGGAAAACTTCATAGCAAAGTCAACCGCGGCTTGTCCGATAGTGGTTTGTACAATCACATGCGGGATCTAAGGACTTTGTTTAACGCAGCCAGGGACCAGTATAATGACGAAGAGTTGGGGATCGTAAAAATTCCGCACTATCCATTCAAAAAGTACAAGATCGGATCTCCGCCTGAAACTGCGAAGCGGCATTTGGCATTAAGGCAGGTTAAGGTGATCATGGATTGTCCTGTGAAGCCGGATAGCAGGGCAGAGTTGGCAAGGGACTTGTTTATGCTCTCGATTTATTTATGCGGGATAAATGCGGTTGACTTATATCACTGTGATAAATCCAATATTAAAAACGGCCGACTAAATTATAATCGCTCAAAAACTAAAGGCAGGAGGAAAGACAAGGCATTTATAAGCGTCAAGATCATAGAGGAAGCGAAACCTCTGGTCGAGAAATACATTGGATGTTTATCTGAAAGATATGCGACAAGTAATGGTCTTGATACAGCTTTGAGCAAGGGAATGGAGCATCTTCGCAAGATAACCGGCATTCCGGAATTCACATTTTATTGGGCCCGCCACACCTTTGCAAATACCGCTAGAAACGATTGCAGAATGAGTAAGGATGACATTTCATTAGCGCTTAACCATGTCGACAATGGTAACTCGGTAACCGACATCTATATTGCTAAGGATTGGAAGATTGTAGACGACGTGCAGCTAAGGGTAATGACATTATTCAGAAAACTTACAAATAAGAATACTAAAAAACCCGTGAAAACACCTGTTGACAAATGGAGAAACAATTGAATACCTTAGCGCCACCTTACATCGTTGCAATTGAAAAATCACACTCCTAAAGACCTGGCTGTTTGCGTATCCAACGTTTTGCGCTTATCAAAAACATTTGATTTCCCGCCGCCGGATGAAGTCTTGACTGGCCTTATGGAAACATTATATTTTGCCAGTATGCAGACCGAAGAAGGCGAGTACACTCGCGTCAACGTAACATTTATTGACCCTGGTAAGGTTAAAAAATACACCAAGGATGGGCTTAGGGCCGACCATTGGAGTTTCGTGCCATTTAAGAATCCGATAAAGTTTGACCAGAAGAACATCGTCAAATTATCAAAAGCCGCTGATCCATGGAGTAGCTCGATCGCAGTTTATTATGATGCGAAGAACGAGCTGTTCATCTATGGAATGATTGATCAGGCGATACATAGCCAGCGCTTTCTAAACCACGAAATGGATTTTAAACCACTTGTGCCGGGGATTTTTCAAGTTCAGATAACCGGTATTGGCAGCCTTTCAGTGATGTACGAGTTTGAATTGGTCGCAACGTTGAAGCAGAGCGTTTTGGTTACGAAATTTCTGGACGTGTTAAAATATGGGCCTGTTTCCGCCGCGCTTGCGCGTGATGCTAGCCAGTTGAAACCAAAACTGCAAAGCTACATCAAGACCCTCGACAAACGGGCGAATTTTGAGGAATGGAGAACGCTTGTAGAAAATACCTGGCGCGATAGCATTTCGAGGATATTGATCCAAATAAGAAATTATCACCACGGCGGGGCAATTCTGATAACTGACAACGCAGAAGGCCTTGAGGTAAAATACGAACTGGCTTATTCGCGGCTGAACTCGGCTATATATGAAATGCTGAAGAAATCTATAACCGAACAGATGTTGAATGGAGAAATGGTCGATAACTCGGAAGAAACAATGAACCAGGAGGAATTCCTTGATTATGAGCAAAACAGGGCTGAACGGATTGCAGCTACAAATCAACTTAAAGGATCGATTCGATTTATTGCGTCTCAAACTTGCGTAGACGGTTTAGTGCTAATGAATCATAAGCTTGAGGTTTTGGGTTTTGGGGCAGTGATAAAAGACACTAAGCTGCCCGATTTTGTTTATCAATCAGATACCAACCGTATTAATCCCGATAAACTCATGCCGAGAGATCCACATAACTTCGGCACACGTCATCAATCAATGATCGCTTATTGTTGGAAACACGAAGACGCAATTGGATTTGTTGTTTCACAAGATGGCGACATAAGAGCCTTTAAGAATATTAACGGAAAAGTAATTATGTGGGAAAATATAAAAACGCAGAAATACATCAAGAGCAGCAAGATCAAGCATTTGGGAACAGAGGAAAAGCTTCTTGGTATCGACGGACATTAGTATAGCTGCATCTACAACAAGTCCCTGTTTTGACAACTGAGTCAGCCTTTTTTTTCGGTGGCCAGGATAAGATTGGACATGCTAAATGCTGTTTCTCTTTTTGCTTCGGACATCACAAAAAAGCTCTGCATCATGCCGACGTCTGGCAGCTTCGATAGCTTGTTCATCAATAAATCGTTGTACTCTTCCATATCCCTGATTGCAATACGCAATAGAAAGTCAAATGCACCCGTCATGTGATAGCACTCCTGGACCTCGTCCAGCTTGATTGCCTCGTGCTGAAAAGCCATAAGTGCTTTTTGCGAATGTTCTTTTAATTGTACTTGAGTGTAGGCAAGTAACCCTCGCCCGATCTTCTTCGCGTTTATCAAAACAGTATAGCGCTGGATATATCCCTCCTCTTGTAATCGCCGGATCCGGACGTGAATAGGGGTGATGGAGCTATGAAGGCGGTAGGCGATTTCTTTATGTGAAGTACGGCTGTCGTCCTGCAGCATTTGCAGGATGCTCAAGTCCTTCTGGTCGGGCTGATATGGCATTATTGGTGCGTTGATGATTTTACTTAGTGTATTAACTACGTCTTAATGATCTTTAATTGGTTTGGCTAAAGTATACCTTGATCTTAATTAAATCAAATAATATCAAGCATTTTTGTCGAAAATACATTTGTTTACTTCTTAACGCGCCGAGACTAAGTGTATTAGAATTAAAGATCGCATCTCTGAAAAGCGATAAAAACCTTTTAGGAAGAGTTTTTGACTAAGAAAAAGTTCATGTATCCATTGTTTTTGAGAAACGTAGTCAGTTTTTCTCTTTTTGAACGCAACTATGGTTTTTGAGACCTCATTCCGCCAATTTTACTTTTTTCCCGGCTTTGGGAAACGCCAATTTTAACTATTCTTCGCGATGTTACTTTTTAAGAAACACAATTTCGGGGCCGGCCCCTGCATTTTGCCCCAATCCGTACTGCACAGAGCAGCGGAAGCCATTGAGCGGTGGGACACTGCAGGTTTGTCGATACTTGAAATATCACACCGGTCGCCTGAATTTGAAGCCGTCATTGCAGAAACGCAAAAGCTTATTAAAGAGCTTTTGAATGTTCCCGACGACTACAGCATTCTTTTCCTTCAGGGCGGAGCAAGTATGCAATTTTGTATGGTTCCGTTGAATTTTCTGACGAGGGGAAAAAAAGAAGCTGTGTACCTTGACGCAGGCTTCTTTGGGGATAAAGCCATTAAAGAAGCACGTCTTTTCGGTAAGATTAATGTTATTGCCTCATCCGCGGATCGTCAGTACCAGGATATCCCACGCGACTACAAAATCCCTGCTGATGCTGCATATTTTCATTGTACAAGCAACAACACAATTGAAGGAACACAAATGTTTAAGTTCCCTGAGACAGGAGTTCCTATTGTCTGCGATATGTCCTCAGACATATTCAGCCGAGAGATTGACATCAGTAAATTTAGCCTGATTTACGCAGGAGCGCAAAAAAACGCGGGACCGGCCGGGGTGACGATTGTAATTGCCAAAAATAGTTTTTTGGAAAAGGCCAAAAATTCAATTCCCTCCATTCTTGACTACAAGGTGCATCGGGATAACGGCTCCATGTACAATACGCCGCCGGTGTTTGCTATCTACACCGCGATGTTAAATCTACATTGGCTTAAAGCAAATGGCGGGGTCAAGACGATCGCAACAGAAAATAAGGCCAAAGCGCAGCTACTTTATGAGGAGATCGATCGCAACCATTTATTTTATGGGTCGGCTGTTAAGTGGAATAGGTCGCAAATGAACGTCACTTTCAGAATGTATGACCAGTCGAAAGAAAAAGCCTTTCTTGAATTCGCTGAAAAGCACGGAATGGTTGGCCTGAAAGGACATCGCTCCGTTGGCGGGTTCCGTGCTTCACTTTATAACGCGTTACCGTTGGAAAGCGTCCGGGCGCTAGTTGAATGTATGAAAACTTATGCGGATAAGGGCGTGGCGTATTCATTTGAACCGGCATATTAAAGCGACAATGGCGACAATAATTCCATTTCGTCCAATAAGGCCCAACCCATTCTACGCTGGTGACCTCGTGTTTACTAAGCCGCAAGCCGAATCTGTTTCTGGGTTCGACGAAAAAGAAGGTGCCTTAAAGCCATTAAAAATATTGTTAGAATCGGGTGCCCGAATGAGGCCTGAAACTGAGGACGGCCAAATGCAAGCCTATTGGGACATACGCGCCACCCTGGGTGACCTGCTGTTAAATGAACAGCTTTGGCAGGAGCCCGTTCCAGGTATTTTTATTTACGAAGTCATTCATCATGGGTATCGCCAAACGGGGATTTGGGCTCTGACGTCCCTGAAGGACTATCGGGAGGGTAAGATCAGGCTGCACGAATTGACGCTTGGAGACAACGTTCGCCGGATCAAGAACTACCGCGAAAATACAAGACTTGAAGGGAGCCCTGTCTTGCTGGCCCATCATCCTGACCCACTGATTAGCAGTCTGATTGAAAACGCTAAGCTCAATGCCCCTAAAGCATCTTTAGGCAATCACCGGGCGTTACACAAATTATGGAAGGTCGAAGACGCGGATGTAAACCAAAAGCTAATTAAGGCGTTCGCCCGGTTGGGCAAAGTTTACCTGGCCGACGGTCATCACCGCCTCGAATCGGCTGCGCAATTGGCGAAAATGCAAAGGAGTGAACGTCTCCCGGTATTCGATCACGTGTCATCTTTATATATGGCAACCGACCAGATCAGGATCGAGCCATATCATCGGGTGGTAATTCCTGATTCCCCGTTCGATCAGGCTTCGGCATTAAGACAGGTTACAGAACGGTTCCACGTTCGTGAAAGTACAGGCAACCGTCCTGTAAATCCAGATGACGAACATCGGATGGGTATGTGTCTCGGGGGTAGTTGGTATCACTTGCTGCCAAAATCATTTATCAGCACGTCAGGATGGGCGCGGACACTACTCGACGCTGAAATATTACAAGAACACCTTTTGTCGCCTGTCTTTTCGATCTCTGATCCCAAAACGGATAAGCGCCTCATTTGCGCTGGTGGGGAAAAAGCGCTCGAAGAGATTTGCGCAATTCTTCACGCGAATCCATTGGCCGTAGCATTTACGCTTTGCCCCATGAGAGTTGAAGCTTTGATAAAAGTAGCGGATGAGGGTAATATCCTTCCACCTAAAGCGACCTGGATAGTCCCGAAGGTCCCTTACGGTTTGTTGATCCACCAGCACGATGAAAATTAATATACACCCTAAATAATCTCAATAATAGCTGACCCAGTACCTCCGCCCTGACCTCCCTTTGTGATTGTGGGAGGCGGGCAGAGGGAAGCATCAATTGGACGAAAAGAACTTGATATGAACGAAGAAAAAATTTTGGTGATTGGCGCGTGCGGGCAAATCGGAACTGAACTGACCGCAGCGCTGATAGCGCGGCACGGCGCGCCCAATGTGATTGCCGCCGACATTCGGCGCAAGGTCCCCGGTTTGACAAGTTATATCGAACTTGACGCTTTGGATCATGCGGGAATTGAACAGGTTGTAACTGAATGCAGGGTAACCCAAATATACCTGCTTGCCGCGATGCTTTCAGCTACGGGCGAACGGAATTTGGAAAAAGCATGGCAATTGAATGTGCATAGCCTGCTTTCGGTTCTGAAAATAGCACAGGAACACCGATTGGACAAGGTGTTTTGGCCGAGCAGCATCGCCGTTTTTGGACCTGGATCGCCGAAATATAATTGTCCGCAGCAAACTCGTATTGAACCGAACACGGTGTACGGTATAAGTAAGCGGGCGGGCGAGTATTGGTGTAATTATTACTTCGAAAAATATGGCCTCGACGTTCGAAGCATTCGCTTTCCGGGATTGATATCCTACGATGCGATGCCCGGAGGTAGCACAACAGATTATGCCGTCGAAATATTTCACGACGCATTAGATAACGGACAATACACCTGTTACCTGGAGGAAGATAATTGTTTGCCGATGATGTATATGCCCGATGCGATACGTGCTACGCTCGAGCTTATGGATGCGCCCAAAGACAAAATATCGATCAGGACATCCTACAACATCGCTGGCCTTAGTTTCGCGCCATGTGACCTCGCCGCGCAAATCAAAAAACAGTTGCCTGATTTCAAGATCGATTATCATATTGACTGTCGGAATGCGATAGCACGCGGTTGGCCCGCAAGCATCAAAGATGATCAGGCCCGGCACGACTGGGGCTGGAAACCGAAATACGATCTCAAACAAATGACGATCGACATGATCGAGCGGTTGAGCTTTAAAAAAAATCTCCCGTTGACGGAGCAAGAACCTGAATTGTTAGCCTTTCCTGATTTCACACATGAGCTATAGGACGCGGGATTTAAAGATTACTCAATCCATCACTAATCGTGAAACCCTGTCTCTTGAAGCATATTTCCGCGAGGTGAGCAAAGTTGATCTGTTGACACCCGATGAAGAAGTCGAGTTGGCGCGAAAGATCCGACAGGGTGACCTTGCCGCGACGGAAAAACTAATTAAAACCAATCTGCGGTTCGTGATCTCTGTGGCCAAAAAGTACCAGAATTTTGGCATCTCGCTTCCAGATCTTATCAGCGAAGGAAATATGGGACTAATCGAAGCGGCCAAGCGCTTCGACGAGACGCGGGGATTTAAGTTCATATCTTTTGCAGTCTGGTGGATCAGGCAAGGTATTCTTTCTGCACTCTCAGAACAAAGACGCATGATCCGGCTACCTACCAATCAGTTGAATTTACTGATTAAGATCAGGAACGCTGCGGATGATTTGGAAAACCGGCTTGAGCGCCAGCCGACAGACTTGGAACTGGCCAATGTCCTCGAAATGGATTTAGCGAGGATCGATCACGCACGCTTTTACTCTGGCAGAACAGATAGCTTGGATGCGCCATTAGGGACGGAAGATGAATACTGCTTGTTGGATCTTGTTGAAAATGCAGAGGATGCGACCGATCGTAACTTGCTGGCGGAATCCGAAAGAATTCGAATAGCCGCTATCCTCCGCGTCCTTTCTGAACGTGAAAAGCGAATTATCGAAATGAGTTTTGGTTTCGAGGGGGAGTGGCCGATGCTGCCGCGGGATATTGCGCCGGTGCTGGGCATGAGCAGTGAACGGGTGCGTGAGGTGAAGATGGAGGCCTTGAGAAAATTGAAGGCCTGCGCTTGCTCGCTTTAGATTAATACTGGTGTTTGTTCTGGATATATGTGCCAATTGATTGTTGCGATTTTATAAATGAGGAATTCAAAAGAATATAAAAAATACTCGGTTGTTCTTTAGTTCCATTTCGTGAGAAATGAGATTTAGTTGATTAGTGTAGCGCCTTCTATGAGTAAGAAGGCGCTTTTTTATTATTAGCTGGAAGTATATGGTACGATTGCTCTTTTCAAGTGTCAGAAACTCATAGCAGGGCATGGCATTATCAAACAAATCAAATCAATTTGCGGTGGCAGGTTCTACGATCGCTGTACACGGTCGTGAAGGAATACTGAGAGCGTTCCTGACTGATAGGAATAATGTTTCACGGTCGGTAAGAAGGGAACGCACCGCATCCGAACAGTTAGCCAAATAATGTCCTATGACCCCTCGTAAAATATCGTTAAAACATTTGGCCCGGGTTATTGCCGATAAAACGGGATATCATCAGCCTCAGGCTGGGAACATACGGGTTGCAACATATCACGATGCTCCAACGATCAAAATACTGTTGGAAGGACTTGGATATTCCGCGACGCTTAGCCTGTTGATCGATCAGCTCGAGATGGCTTTTGGACAAAACGACCACAAGGTATTTGTATATGAATTAAATAAAGAAGTGGTAGGGTTTATTTCTGTTCATTTTCTGCCCCAATTGGCATTCGACGGTGACCTGGCATTGATCACGTATTTGTCGGTTGAAGACAGCATTAAGGACCGCGGGATCGCTAAGACGTTGGAGGAATATGTAACCAGCCTAGCCCGCGCCCGGCGATGCAATAGGATACAGGTGCATTGCGCAGGGCACCGCGAACAAGCCTGCCAGTTCTTTGCGCGTCAGGGATACCAGGAACATCCGCGTTATTACGATAAGAAATTAATTTATGTCAATAATAAATAGCTAAGAAGAATGGATGTCCGCATCGAGGGCATGCCCTTGGAAGCACTCGCTACGTTATTGTACGAAGTTCGCCAGCTTGAATATGAAGATGCGGCGGTTATTGAAGTCGACCTAATGGGAAAGTACGGGCGTTGCCTGGAAGCGTGTAATGAATTGCAGGACTTAGTTCAGAATATCCGGCAGCGGCTTGGGAAGCAATAGCAATTCGCCGGAATAATGAAAAACTTGAATAGATAACCTTAAATGGAAAACAAGGTAATTAGACAGGCAACAAAACAAGATGCCGGACAAATCAGGCTGCTTCTGCAAACATTAGGATATACCATTACTGAAGGTTTATACGAAGAAAAACTGACCACGCTGCTGACTGATCCATCCCACCAGCTTTTGGTGCATGAATGCGAAGGCGCACTTGATGGATTTCTTTCGGTCGTCACGGTATCTCACATAGCATTAGATCACGGGCTTGCTTTAGTCAGTTATTTTGCCTTGGAGGGGACAGGTGAAAATACAGGGAAAGTGCTGCAGAACTTTAGCGTCGAACTCGCGATGCAAAAAGGATGCAGCTGGGTCCAGGTCTATGGTTTAGTCCGCAAAACGCAATATCGTTGGCTTTATAATCGCACTTACAATAGATTGACGGTGTGCAATATGAAACGGGTAGGGAATGGCAATTCTAATAATAGCTGTTCAGTCGACGGGACATTTAATTGATCCAAAAATGGAAGCAGCATTGTGGATCGGCTCGGGCATCATTTGCATTTTCCTAGGCTGGACTATCTTTTGGGTTGTGGATGATATTAAAAGGGGTGGTCTTTGAAGGCTTCACAAAATTTTGCTTCGTTCTTATAGGATTAGTTAATAGTGTGAAATCAGGTTGCCGGGTAAGCGCCGGCAGCCGTTTTTGGTCAATGGAATTAAAATAAGTACGTGACCCAAATGTTACTCGTTACCGGCCTCGTCCTTACTGCCTTCGCCTTGCTGCGCGGGCGCCAGGACAAGTGAATGCGATATTCGCTCCGTCACAAAACGGGCGCAAAGGCATCTTGTTTACAGGATAAATTGGTTGTCAAAAGGGCTGCTCTGTACGGGGCGCCCTTTATTTTTTTAAGAAAACAGCATAAATACTCAACTTAATCCATGGACCAGGTTGTAAAGGTGCAAACTACAATATTTATGCTCCGGGCTGGCGACCGGAATGATCGCTACGTTAGTCAGGTTTTTGGGCCCCTTTGTAAATCATTTCACCTTTAAGATGTCCAATATTTTTTTTCGGTTTTCTTCACTCAAATCCTGTGCGCTCAAACTATTTATGAAACGTTCGATATAGGTCGAAGCAGGCACCGTTTTGAGATTATCATCAAGGATAGGCTTGTTTTTAACCTTTTGATATTCATTCACCCCGGCGTCGATGTCTCCGTTCAGGACATAGCTGTCGCCCAGAAGTAGGATGTCACTTGTATTGTCATCTAGCTCGCTGCTGCTGTCCGGTAAATACGCGATCGCCCTTTTGAATAAATTGATAGCATCGCGATAATTCTTTGTGTTGATGCA
>JAFDZL010000469.1 GCA_018266935.1 Bacteroidota bacterium
CGCAACTGAGCTACAGCACGGGCAACGCCGGTAATGTATCGGTCTTTTTAGCTACTGATTATATCTTCGTAAACAACTTTCAGCTTATGGTGACCACTTTTGATCCGGCTACACAGATCACCACCGCAACCTACCAAAACACCGGTAAAGGCGAAGGCATCGACCTGGTCGGAAATCTGAACTGCAATGTGACCCATCAATACAGTATCAGCTTCAATACCAACTCGACGCGGTTTCTGCTAAGCGGTATGAGCGGAAACAGCATTGTTTATTTGCACCGCTGGATGACCATGGAAGAATTAAATAACACGCTGAAGCTGGATAAAGGCTGGAGTTTCAATGTGTCCGTTCGGTACAACAGCGCCTCGCCTTTTTCTATACAGGGTTACACCAATGCATTCTTCAATACCAGTTTGGGAATGAATAAGGAAATCGTGAAAAGCAAACTTTACTTTGCCCTGGCATTAAATAACCCATTCAAGAAATTCAGGGACATTGTCAATACCACTAATGGACCGGATTTCGTCGAAATGAATATCAATCAAACTTATTACCGTTCGGCAAGGCTTAGCCTGAATTATAATTTCGGCAAATTGAACGGCGAATTAAAGAAGAATAAAAAAGGTATCAACAATAATGATGTGACCAATGGCGGATTATAAGCAATCCAGATCAGGTGCAATGGATATAAACAAAAAGACCCGCCCCGATAGCTATCAGGGCGGGTCTTTTCAATATCATCCGTGTTCGTGTCACCGTTGTTCGTGTCCTCACGAACAACGCACAAAACTTACTTTACAGCGTCAACTACAGCTTTGAAAGCCTCAGGATGGTTCATCGCTAAGTCGGCCAGTACCTTACGGTTCAAACCGATCTCTTTAGCAGCCAGCTTACCCATCAATTGTGAGTAAGAGATACCATGCTGGCGCGCGCCCGCATTGATACGCTGGATCCATAGAGCCCTGAATTCTCTTTTCTTGGTTTTGCGGTCGCGGTAGGCGTACTGCAACCCTTTTTCTACTGTGTTTTTTGCAATGGTATAAACCTTGCTGCGTGAACCATAATAACCTTTGGCGAGGTCCATCACCTTTTTCCGGCGTCTTCTCGACGCTACTGCGTTAACTGAACGTGGCATCTTTTTGTCTTTTTGGTAGTGGGTGTCAGCTTTTGCTGATCTTTAAACCCGAATACCTGGTTTTAAATCTGTTAATTACTTCCCGATACAAAGCATACGTTTTACGTTGCCCATATCCGCATCAGACACAAGGCTGGTGTGGGTAAGGTTACGCTTACGTTTGGTTGACATCTTGGTTAAGATGTGGCTTTTGTATGCGTTCTTTCTTGCGATCTTACCGGTTCCAGTAAGCGTAAAACGCTTTTTGGCACTGGAATTGGTCTTCATTTTTGGCATAACCGTGTTTATCTATTTATATTAAATTAATTCTTGCTTTAGATATGAGATTTGAGACGTGAGATTTGAGTTTTTTGTCTCATATCTCAAATCTGATATCTCACATCTATTTCTTAGCGCCCTTAGAAGCAACGGTCAAAAACATCCGCTTGCCCTCCAGTTTGGGTAGTTGCTCTACTTTTCCTACATCTTCCAAAGCCTGAGCGAAGCGCAGCAGCAATATTTCGCCCTGCTCCTTGTAAACTATCGCGCGGCCCTTGAAGTGCACATAAGCCCTTACCTTTTCGCCCGCCTCGAGGAATTTGATGGCATGTTTTAGTTTGAAATCAAAATCATGGTCATCTGTATTCGGCCCGAAACGTATTTCTTTAATTACGGTTTGCTTGGCGTTATTCTTGATCTCCTTAAGCTTTTTCTTCTGCTCATAGACAAACTTGTTATAGTCTATCACTTTACAAACAGGCGGCACAGCGTTGGGCGAAATCTCAACCAGGTCCAGTTCTTGTTCTTCAGCAATGGCAAGAGCCTGTCTGATAGGGTAAACACCCTGCTCTACATTATCCCCAACAAGGCGTACCTCCTGGGCTCTGATGAATTGATTAATGTTGTGTTCGGCTTCCTTCTTCTTGAAAGGCGGCCTTGGACCTCTGTTAAAATTGGGTTTGTTTAATGCCAAGTTATACTGTAATTTCTTTTAATATCTGTTTTTTAAATTCGTCAATCGTCATGCTTCCCAAATCACCCTGACCGTGCTTGCGTACGGAAACCAGCCCTTCGGCAGCCTCCTTTTCGCCAACAATCAGCATGTAAGGGATCTTTTTGACTTCAGCGTCGCGTATCTTGCGACCGATTTTTTCATCCCTGAAATCAATTAGCCCGCAAATATCGGAATCTTTTAATATATCAGAAAGTTTTTTTGCATATTCTTCATACTTCTCCGATATCGGTAAAATGGTGAATTGTTCAGGTGACAACCACAAGGGGAAGTTCCCTGCACAATGCTCGATCAGCACAGCTACAAACCTTTCCAGCGAACCGAACGGCGCGCGGTGGATCATCACCGGGCGGTGCTTTTGGTTATCGCTGCCGGTGTATTCGAGTTCAAAACGCTCGGGCAGGTTGTAATCCACCTGTATCGTACCCAATTGCCATTTTCGGCCTAAAGCGTCCTTCACCATAAAATCAAGTTTCGGCCCGTAAAATGCGGCTTCACCCAGTTCCACCACGGTCCGCAAACCCTTTTCGTTGGCGGCCTCGATAATGGATCGCTCTGCCAAAGCCCAGTTCTCGTCCGAACCGATGTATTTGGCTTTATTTTCCGGGTCGCGAAGCGATATTTGAGCGGTATAATCTTCAAAGCCTAAAGCCGAAAACACATACAGCACCAGGTCGATCACCTTCTTAAACTCCTCCTTCACCTGGTCTGGACGGCAGAAAAGGTGCGCATCATCCTGCGTAAAGCCGCGAACACGTGTCAAACCGTGCAGCTCGCCGCTTTGCTCATAACGGTAAACTGTACCAAACTCCGCGTAACGAACCGGCAGGTCCTTGTACGACCGCGGTTTGGTCTTATACATTTCGCAATGGTGCGGGCAGTTCATCGGTTTCAGGAAGAACTCCTCTCCTTCCTGCGGCGTTTGTATCGGCTGAAAACTGTCCTTACCATACTTCTCATAGTGGCCTGAAGTCACATACAAATTCTTGTGCCCGATATGCGGGGATATCACCTGCTCATACCCGGCTTTTACCTGGGCTTTGCGCATAAATTCCACCAGGCGTTCGCGCAGGGCAGTTCCCTTGGGCAGCCATAAAGGCAGGCCCATTCCGACTTTTTCCGAGAATGCGAACAACTCCAGTTCCTTACCGAGCTTACGGTGATCGCGTTTTTTTGCTTCTTCGATCAAGTGCAAATAATCGGTTAGCTCGCTCTGTTTTGGGAAAGTAACTGCATAAATACGTGTTAGTTGCTTGCGCGTCTCGTCACCGCGCCAGTAAGCGCCTGCAACGTTCATCAGCTTTACAGCTTTTACGAAACCTGTGTTGGGGATATGCGGCCCGCGGCACAGATCGGTAAAATTGCCCTGCGTATAAAAAGTGATCGAACCATCGGGCAGGTCTTTGATCAGGTCGAGCTTGTATTCATCACCTTTTTCAGTGAAATATTCTACAGCTTCAGCCTTGCTAACCGGCTTTCGAATATATTCTTCCCGGTTTTTGGCCAACTCCAGCATCTTATCCTCTATCTGTTTGAAATTATCCGAAGAAAATTCTTTGTCACCGAAATCCACATCGTAATAAAAACCAGTCTCGATAGCGGGGCCTATACCGAATTTCGTTCCGGGGTACAAAGCCTCTAAAGCTTCAGCCATCAGGTGCGCTGAAGAATGCCAGAAGGTAGCCTTGCCATTCGTGTCGCTCCACGTTAATAACTTAACAGTCGAATCGTGTTCGATAGGCCGGCTGGCATCCCAAACCTGGCCGTTAACTTCGGCCGCCAATACGTTTCGTGCTAAACCTTCGGAGATCGACATAGCGATCTGCATGGAAGTGGTTCCCTTGTCATACTGACGAACGGAACCGTCAGGTAGTGTAATGTTAATCATCTACAACTATGATTTAGTTTTCCAAAAAATATACAAAAGGTCACATACAAAGTGACCTTGAACTTTAGTTAATGCAAACCTACTAAATTTTACGATGATTACACCGATGGAGCTGTGATTTCGCCGATTACGGCGTTACCACCCTGATCCGGTTGTTCTCGCTGTCGGCAACGACCACCACCCCCTGGGAGTTGGCGAACACACCAACAGGTCCGTTAAACTCCGACTGCAACAGCGAACCGTCAATGTATCCGGGTACCCCGCTACCTGCATAGGCGCTTACTTTGCCGGCGTTGTCTATCTTTTGGATCGTATTGTCGCTACATGAAGCATACAAATTACTCGAACCATCAACCGTGACCCTTAAAGGACTATTCAAACCAGTTGCAAAAGTGCTGACAGCGCCCGATGGAGTTATCTGGCGTATATCGCTGTTCACACCTTCAGCAACGTATAAATTGTTCGATCCGTCTAAAGTTAGGCCCGACGGGGTATGGAATGTTGCCGTCGAAGCCGGACCATCATTTAATCCTGCTGCGCCTGTGCCTGCAAAAGTGCTGACCGTACCATCCGACCCTATCTTCCGGATCACATTATTAAAGTAATCGGCCACATAAATGTTCTTCGCTTTATCAATGGCCAAAGCTTCGGGTTTCGCAAATTCTACTACATTACCCGTGCCATCAACATAGCCTGATGTCCCGTTGCCGGCATAGGTAACTACCTGCCCGGCAACGGTGATCTCTCTGATCACATTATTCCCGGCATCAGCTACATAAAGATTACCGTTCTGGTCCATTACCAAACCTTCAGGGCCGTTGAATTCGGCCGAGGCGGCGGCGGCATCCTTGTAACCCTGCGTACCATCGCCGGCATAAGTACTTACAGAACCGCCGGGAGCCACTTTCCTGATCACATTGTTCCCGAAGTCGGAGATATACAAGTTACCCAAAGCATCAACTACGATATCCGACGGCGAATTCAGCTCTGCACCGGTGCCGGGCGCATTCACAAGCCCCGGGGTCCCGTTGCCGACATAGGTAGTTACGCCGCCCGTTTGCGTATTATTTGGTGGCGTGGGCTTGCTTTTGCTGCAGCTATACATAATTGATGCCAGGGCCAGAATAGCAAAAAGATTATTTCTCATAAAAGTTCTCTAATAAATGTTATCAATAAACGAAAATAAAACAGGTTTAATATTTATACCCAAAGATACGGAGGAAACGAGCTTAGTGTAACAGGCTTTTAAGCGAAAGTTTTATGCGGGAAATTTTTCGTTATGAGTGATTGACTCGCCGGTCACAACGAAAAATCTATTATTCAGCAAACGGGACTATACATTGCCCCAGCCATTCGCCAGCACGTCAGCAAGGTGCATGGTGGTTATCGGCAGACTGTTTTTATCTATGTACCCCTGCAGGTGCATCAGGCATGACGCATCGGTCGAGATAATGTATTCGGCGCCGGCATTCAGCGCGTTATCCACTTTTTGCTGGGCCATGGCCGTTGAGATACCGTCAAATTTCACCGCAAACGTGCCGCCGAAACCGCAGCAGGTCTCATTATCTTTAAGGTCAACCATCTCCAGGCCGTGAACTTTGGACAGCAGTTGCCTTGGCTCCTCTTTGATATGGCATTCGCGCAGGGCGCCGCAGCTATCATGATACACAGCGCGGCCGTCCAACTCAGCACCAAAATAATCGAATTGCAGGATATTCACCAGGAAATCCGAAAGCTCATAAATATTCCCCTGAACGGCGCGGCACTTATTGTGCAGGGTAGTGTTAGTAAACAGGTCGTTATAATAGTTCTTCACCATGCCGGTGCACGATGCCGATGGGGTCACGATCACGCCATCGTCCGCAAAACTTTTGAGGAATTTGATGCCCACTTCTTTGGCGTCGTCCCAGAACCCGGCGTTGAACGCCGGCTGACCGCAGCAGGTGCGCTCCGGATCGTAACTCACCGTACATCCCGCCTTTTCCAGCACCTTTACCACGTTCCATGCGGTTTCGGGCGAAAGCTGGTCCATAAAACAAGGCACAAACAGGTCGATCTTCATCGGCCGCTAAATTGCTAAAAAGTTGCGGGTTTTTGAGTACTGAGTTTTGAGTTTTACACTTGCTGTTCACGTTTATACGCCTTTCAACCATTCCCAGCCATAAATCAGCCTGATCTTTAAGATTTTGGTATTTACACTAAGGGCCAAATTTTGAAGAAGTCGGCACTATTCGTGAACGCTAAAAGCGCAAGCACCTGCCTTACAGTCACTTGGTTATTCGGAGTCCCTAAAGAAAAAACGGTACAAAAAACGCCCAAAAGCAACTATTTACTATTTTCATACCACTTTTTGCAACGTTTAGCGCCTGGTCATCGAATTTGGGGTCTGAAAACAGGCTTAGTGTGTTTCCGGTCTTGAGGAGCTGGTTCGCGGCCACACTCCGATCGACGTCATTCGCTTGTGGAGATCAGCGATTATCTCGTATATTGGTGATTTTGCGCCGCAGGGTCCCCGATCGGAGATCACGCGGTGGGGAAAACAAGAGAGCCGCCCATCCGGGCGGCCCTTGATTATTAACGATAAACGATTCTTTAGCTTTCGGCGGCGTCACGCAACGCTTTTACTTCATTGTGTGCAGCATTGATACCGCTGGCTTGTTGCTGCACGGTATCATAAACTTCACCGGATAAATCGCCCTCTGTCAGTGCGTCCTGGTAAGCTTTTTTGATAGCATCTTCACCTCGTTCTGCTTCGGCAAGGATACTTGCCCGGCCGGAACCACCGAACAGCGATTTGGTATCTATCCATACCCTGTGCAGCTTGCCGGCGGCGCTGGTACCGGTTTCCACATCAGTGCTGCCATGGGCGCCAACCAACACCGCCAGTTCCTGTGCATTTTTGCGGCTTTGATCGGCATAGCTCCTGAAAAGCTCTTTCAAATCAATGTTAGCATCATCAATATCGGCGATGACCTTCTCAAAGCCCGCCACACGGTCGTTGTTGATTTGGATCAGGTCATTCAAGACCTCTACTCTTTCCTGTGTCGTTTCCATAGATTTTCTGTTTTATCCTACTATGGCAACCCGGAAAAGCAGCACTGTGTTTTAAAAAATATTTTTTGGCGGCTCAGCCCTTTCAAACAGCGTGTACTTTAAATGATCAATATTTCTCACTGAAAATCAGCGTATGTAATGCGAATGTTACGAAATAATTAAACCTTCCCGTGTCAATCTTATCCAAAAAGAAACGATGACACCGCTCGCGGGATCATTAAATCATTAACAAAACAAATTTAAACCAAATGAAAAACGTATTGAAACCATTACTGTTCGCAGCGACGATATTCGCTGCGCAGTCAACCTTCGCACAGGTGAACGTCGCGGCTACCACGGCCACTAAAGCGGCCCTGCGCACAACCGTATCCCGGCAGGCAATTACGGCACCTGTAAAGAACGCCGCCATTCAAACCGCTGCATTAGCTAAACAAACGACATCACAAACTACCGCAGCAGCCAGGTCGATGGCAACGCAAACGGCAAGCCTCCAGGCAAACACCAGCGCCGCGGTTTCGGCATCTGCTGCAAACCAGGCACAGGCTTCGCAGAATGCATCTTCAAAAATGACAGCCAGCGTGGAAAGCAACGCGAACACCGCCGCTAAAACAGCGACAAACAAGGTAGCTGACGCTAAAGCTACTGCGAACAGTTCGGCAGCCAGTTCCAAAACAAATGCCAGCAAAAGTGCCGCAAATGCAAGTTCAAGTACAAGCGCGGCTTCAAATACCGCGGTTAAAAGCGAACAATCAGCCAAAAATTATGTTAAAAGCTCTCAGGTAAGCAGCAAAGGCAAACTGACAGCATCTGACAATATGCAGGCCAGCCGAAAACATAGTAGTACGAGGGTTAGTGCGTCCGGCAGTACTTCGGCGTCGGCAGACGCTGCTAAAAAGCATGCAAGCGTGAATGCTTCATCGGCGAACCAGTTGAGTGCGAAAACCGTAAAAGAATAAACCAGGAAAATAAGGGGCCTGCGGGCCCTTTATTTTGAACTATCACCCATGAAAAATGTATTCAGGCTTTTAATTATAGCCTTATGTTCAGTTTTGGCTATAAGATCGGACGCGCAGCAGGCGCCGATAGACACGGATAAGTTGCTTTTTCCGGCGGACAAGAAACTAACCTTTAATGTCACCGCTCAGTATATGTCCAATCTTACTTATGCCGGCAGAAAGGACGAATCCAGTGTTCCTGTATTAATGCCCGGTATTACGGCTGTTTATAAACATGGTTTATTCCTGAACGCTTTAGGTTACTTTGACGTCAATGGAGCGAAATCGGGCTCGGAAGGTCTAAGTATTTCGCCGGGATACCTTTTCTCGCTCGACACAGCTAAAAAATTCGGCGGATCGGTTACCATCACCAAATATTTTATCACGGGCAATAGCCCTATCATCCTGTCATCATTCAATGTACTGGCAGATGGGCAACTGTACTACAACGGACCCGTGAAGCTATCCATAGGCGCTACATACAGCTTCGACAGAGGTAATAACCGGGATATAGTGAACACTGTCCAGGCCGAGAAGGAGCTCTGGTTGTATAAAACCGGCATACTGACATTGAACGGGCTCAAGATCACGCCGGCACTTACCGTCTATGGAGGTTCGCAATCATTTACAGAAACATACTATGAAAACTCGCAGGTGCCGCGCGCCCTGGCCAACCCGGCCCTGGTTTCGCCCATCAATACGCTTTTTCCCGGATTGACCCAGCAGCAGATCTTTAACCAGACTATCACGCAGCAAAAGCAAAAAGAAGTCAAGCAATACAAGCTCCTGGCGCTCAGCGGTTCATTGCCGATAGATTATACGCTCAACAGCTGGCAATTCACAGTTACCCCCTATCTTACCAAACCCTTCAACCAGGTTGATTACACCGGCGCCGGTGTTGGCGGAAATTACTTCTTCTTTACCGTTGGAGTAAGTTATCTGTTTTAGCCGGGTCGATTGAAGTTGTTAGCCCATAGTCGGCAGACCATAGCCAATTTCCGGAACAATGGACTTTAGATCACAGACGATGACCCAATGACTTAATGACTTAATGACTAATCCTATTCCCCCAGCAGCTTCTTCTTTTGGGCATCGTATTCGGCTCTGGTGATGGCGCCTTCGTCAAGCAGCTTTTTCAGTTTGATCAGCTCATCGGCGACGCTGACTGCCGCACCACCCTTTTGACTGGCACAAGGCTGCACTTCACAGGCGGCGATAGCGTCTTCTATCCAGATATCGCAGGTGGGCAGCCCCCCGGTTTTTATCGTAATGGACACTTTCTTACCACCTGTCATCTGCTCCACATTAGTGATCTTTTTAATCACATAGCCATTATCCGACATATCCTTTCTTGCAGCGAGCGCACCGCTTCGCCTCGGATCGGGCGGACCGGGCAGCAACTGGTTGATCTGGATGTATTTAAAGTCACCGTTAGGCATTGATCCCAGGCCAAGCCTGATGGTATCTCCGGGATGATAGGTTTGTCCGTTGGAAGCATGGTATTCCTTCAATTTTTGGGATAATGCGGCAACCGGTAAGAGCAATGTGATGATAAGCAAAAGTTTTCTCATGGCTATAGGTATATTTTGCTTAAAACCTAAATGCGATTATTTTGTTTGAAAAAGCTTGATTCCGGTCAAACAAAACGCAGATTATGGTGTAAAACAATTGAGATACTTTCGTTAAAGCCAACACCTGTTATCGCTAACCCTCAGTGCCCGGGGCACTGAGGGTTAAGTTGTTTTGTATGCTGTAATAAAGCTCGAGGCTAATTGCTTATATTTAAAGTGAAAATGTACAGCCTGCATCAACTTTATTAGCAATGAACAAGCTTTACCCCATGGTGGTCCTGGCGGCGGTCACGTGCTGCTCGTTCAGCAGCACCCATGTCAAAACCAGGCATTTGGTAAATTCCGATACGATCAACTTGCCCGAGAGCTACAGGAACAGGCATTTTATTAACGACGCACAAGTGCTTTCTCAGGACCCTGCCTCAATTCCGGGCAATATCGTCAGGTATGATCCGGCTACGTCCGGTTATGAATTCGCGACACTGACGGCAATTATAAAAGGCAACAAAACAGCGGTGGCGCAGCCTATCGCCAATGGCCTGATTTATAAAGGAGAAATATCATCATCGAGCGATATCAATGGCTCGGACCAGATCGCAAACCTAAAAGCCGAAAAGGGCCAGGTGCTCGATATGGAAATTGATGATTATGAAAGTTATGCCGTTCCGGACGGGCAGATCGATACCGGAGCCATAAGGAACGCCGTGCAATCGGTGTCTGCTGACGACCGTAAAAAGCTTTTTTATATCACCTCGGCAATGGTCACCCTGATCAACTATAAGATACGACCGGAAGATAATATCGTGGATAAAGTGCGTCAAAAAGCCGATAAGGTGAATAAAAAACTTGATGAATTAAGTAAAAATGACACGGCTAAAAAAGGCGTTTACCTCCAGTTGAAAAAGCAACCGAAAACCAAAAGCCCGGCGGAACTAAGCTCATCTGCCACAAAGTTATTGAGGGAAAAGACCTTGTCGATACAGATCGTACCCGTTGACGATATTATTCAGGCAGCCGCTAAGAAATGAATCATTCAAACGGTAACTGCCTGTAGCGCGTCCTTCCTATGTCTTTTCTCGGCCACATGTAGTACGAACAGCAGCAACAATCCCACGAAAAAGAATCCATCCAGCACAAGGGCCGAGTCGCGCATCTCGTGCGTCCAGGCCTCCACGGCGGCAAACGTTCCCATACCGACCACGATCGAAAGCTTTTCGGTGGCGTCATAAAAGCTGAAGTAAGAAGCGGTATCCGGTATATCCGGCGGCAACAGCTTGGCATAGGTGGAACGCGAAAGCGACTGTACCCCTCCCATTACAAGCCCAACGGCAAATGCAGCAATATAGAATTGCATGTTGTTGGCGATGTAGTAAACACAAAGGCAGGTGATCGTCCAGAAAACAACCAGTACTAACAAAGCCCTGGTATTGCCATACTTATTAGAAGAGATGGAAGTCAGCCATGCGCCTAAAATCGCTACCACCTGGATGATGAGGATGATGGTGATCAGGTCGTCGTCTTTCATGTGGAGTTCCTTAGCGGCAAATTCAGCGGCCACCAGCATAATGGTTTGCACACCCACAGAATAAAAGAAAAAGGCCGGTAAGAAGCGTTTTACCAAAGGCATATTTTTTACGTTGTGAAATACCTTGGCCAACTCTTTAAAACCACCTGTCCAGACATTGAATTTATGCGATCCGATATTAGGTTCGCCTTTGGGCAATATCCGGAAGGCGATGAATGCAAACCCCAACCACCAGGCACCTACAATCAGAAACGATATTCGAGCCAGCTTAAAATCTAGTGCATCCGTTTCCACACCGACAATTGAGGGCGCTATTTTGGGCGCAAGCACCACGGCAAAACAAATCAGTTGCACCACAATACTTCCTGCGAAGCCATAGATAAAACCTTTTGCACTTACATCATTTTGCTTATCTGTAGATGCAATTTGCGGCAGGTAAGAATTGTAAAATACAAAGCCGCCGCAATAACCAATGGACGCCAGGCCGAAGCAGATCATGCCAAACTCTATTGGCTTGCCGGGCTCAAGGAAGTAAAGTCCGGCACAGGCTAGGCAGCCGATCCATGTAAATATCTGCAGGTACGACTTCTTTGCTCCACGATAATCAGCAAGCGAAGTTAAAATAGGTAGAGTGAGCACGATAAGCAGGTAGGATGCGCTCAATATGTAGTTTTGCAATACAGTATTGATAAACTTATGCCCGAAAAAGCTCACTGTGTTTTTACCATAAGGGCTGTTTAAGGTCGCGCTCACATAATAGGCTGGGAAAATGGTGCTGGTGATCACCATGTTGTAGGCTTGATTAGCCCAGTCGAACATGCACCAACCCCAGATGGTTCTTTTATTATTCTTTTCTGTCATCAGGTGTTAAAAGTATAAAAATTCTGATATTTAAGCTGAAGAGTAAATATTTGCCAAGGCATAACAATATTGTTACTGAGTAAAAATATCCGATTGCTTAACCTGCTGACCAATGAAAAGAAAAACCTTTATTAAGTTAGGCGCGACATTAATGGCGACACCGATGATATCACCCCTGAGCGGCTGGTCACAACAGCAGCGCCTAAAAAACTGGGCGGGTAACCTTACCTACAGCACCGACCATGTACAATATCCAAAATCTGTTGAAGAGGTGCAGTCTCTGGTAAAAAAGTTGCCCAAGTTAAAAGCGCTGGGCACCAGGCATTGCTTCAACACCATTGCCGACAGCAAAGACGACCTGGTTTGCACGAAAGAATTGAATAAAGTGGTCTCGCTGGACGCGAAAGCTCGCACAGTCACAGTTGAGGGCGGTATCAAATATGGCGAACTGGCCCCCTACCTGCACCAAAAGGGATTTGCGTTGCATAACCTGGCGTCGCTGCCCCATATCTCGGTAGCGGGTTCATGCACCACGGCTACGCATGGTTCCGGGGTTAAAAACGGCAATTTGGCCAGCGCGGTCACTGCACTCGAAATTGTAATTGCCGATGGCAGCATTGTTCATCTTTCAAAAGCCGGTGATCCCGAAAAACTAAATGCCGCGGTGGTTGGTTTGGGCGCGTTGGGTGTTATTACCAAAGTTACGCTGCAGATCGAGCCTACTTATATGGTGAGCCAGCGCGTATTTTTAAACCTGCCGATAGCACATCTGAGACGGAACTTTGAAAAGATCATGTCGGCCGGGTATAGCGTAAGCCTGTTTACCGACTGGCAAAGCGATCATGTAAGCGAGGTTTGGATCAAAAGTAAGATCGGTACGGATAAAGAGCATAGCGAGCCGGAATTTTATGGCGCAAAGGCTGCGACAAAGAACCTGCACCCGATATTCGCGCATCCCGCCGAAAGCTGCACCGAACAATTGGGCGTGCCTGGGCCGTGGTATGAACGTTTGCCCCACTTTAAAATGGGTTTTACGCCCAGCAGCGGTAAAGAACTGCAGTCGGAATACTTTGTGCCCTTTCACAATGCAATGGATGCCATAGAAGCGGTTTCAAAGCTGGGCAAACAGATCGGTCCGCACTTATTTATCACCGAGATACGCACCATTGCCGCGGATAATTTATGGATGAGTCCCTGCCATAACCAAAAATCGGTCACCATCCACTTTACCTGGAAGCCGGAAACCGAAGCGGTGCTCAAATTATTACCGCAAATTGAACAGGCGCTCGCTCCGTTCAATCCGCGGCCGCATTGGGGCAAAATATTTACTCTTGCGCCGAAAACATTGCAATCACGGTATGAGAAATTGGACGATTTCAAAAAGTTAGTGGCTGAGTATGATCCGCATGGCAAATTCCGGAATAGGTTTTTGGAGCACAATATTTATGGGTAAACGAAGGCACATAAGTCAACCGCACTAATATATTACTTAGGTTTAATATACGTCTTAAAGAAAATCTTGGGGGAATTTTTATCTTCTATTTTTAAGTCCCTTCTAATGGATTTAATTATTTCCGTTAACAAGGTATCATTTACATCACCTGGACTTCCAACAGCACCCTCTTCATAAAGCAATATTTTTTCGATTACTTCTTCGCTCGCAATTATTAAAAGTTGGTCTCTTGCAAAGACATATGTCTTGATAACATCTTTCCCTTGGTTATTAGCAACGAGATCATGTAGTGCTTCAACATATGATATATAATGGTCTTCCTTTAACTTTCTAGTTTGCAATACAATATTATTACGATTTGCATACCAAGCACCGATTACTGATACGGTTATAGCTGAAAGCGCTCCAAGGATAGAAATTAGTAAGGTTGTTGAAATCATAATCAAATATATCGATAATAATATCCTCAACAATTACACCAGACGTTCCGCTGGAACGTGAATTGTCTGTTTATTGATTTTACTACCAACCAGACGTTCCGCTGGAACGTGAGCCAATTATAAGTCAGCGCAAGGTCGCCCTGTATGTATGTTTCGTAGAAAATTACCAACCAATCGTTCCGCTGGAACGTGAACCAATTATAAGTCAGTACAACGTCGTCCCATCGGGACGTTTCGTTGGTAGCAGATAAAAAAATGAACAGAGCGTTCCATAGGAACGCATGGTGATGTCCGGGCTTGGTAAATCTGATCGATTATACAAATCCAATGATTGTTATCAATGATGAATTAACATTGATATACTATATTTGGTTCTATGCAAAACAAACCAGAAAAACACGGACTACTCATCGATATGGACGGCGTGATCTACAGCGGCGAAATGCTGATAGAAGGCGCCGATAGATTTATAAAGAAGCTGCCCGACAACGATATACCCTTCACCTTTATGACCAATAACAGCCAGCGCACACGCCTTGAGGCGGTACGCAAGCTGAAGGGACTGGGCATCGAAGTCACGGAGGATCATATTTATACCAGCGCCATGGCCACCGGGAAGTTTTTGGGCGACCAAAGCCCCAACGGAACCACCGCTTATGTGTTGGGCGAAGGCGGATTGCTCACCAGCCTGCACGAGAACGGCGTTACCCTGGTCAATACCGATCCGGAGTTCGTAGTGCTTGGCGAAGGGCGCAATTTCACGCTCGAAATGGTGCAGCGCGCGGTTGACATGATCCTTTCGGGAGCTAAATTCATTACCACCAACCGCGACCCATCACCTAAAAAACCGGGCTGGAACAATTTGGGCATCGCCGCCACTACAGCGATGATAGAAGAAGCCACCGGCCGGAAAGCGTTCGTGACCGGTAAACCCAGCCCGGTAATGATGCGTTCCGCGCGGAAATACCTCGGACTGGAAACCGCTGAAACAACAGTAGTCGGCGACACGATGGAAACGGATATACAGGGTGGCGTGCAAATGGGTTATAAAACCATACTCGTCCTGTCAGGCATAGCTAAAAAGGAAGAATTGGGCAATTATGCCTTCAAACCGGATATGATAGCCGCGTCGGTGGATGAGATCGCCTTTCCGCTGAAATGGTGGTGATTATTTATCTTTTACAAAACGAAGTGACATGTATGTGTCTGAAACCGTTGAGTTTCCTGACGCTCCAAGGCTTGCACTTACTGAAGATAGCCAAAATCCATACATCCCCATTTGATTGCTGGAATCAGAAGTTATAAAATAGCCACTTGTAGCCCCCGGTAAAAAATAAAGAGCGGTTGGTGGTTGCCCATCAATTGTAAATAAACTTCCCGGAAGACCATTAAAGCCAGAAGCATTGGTCCCAGGCGTGCCCCAATATGACTTTGATTGCAAAGCGGGAAGGCCATCGCCTCCGCCGAGCAGTCGGTAATAGCCATAATAATCTTTGTCAGTCGTAAAGTTACTCAAAAGCACGCTATAGTCGTTCATCGAAGGTACGCGCCAGCCTGTCGGCAACGTAATAGCCAAAGCCTCGCTTTGAGAGTAATAATCTCCAAATTGTTTATAAGTCTCGGAGTGATAGCCGCCCGGACCACTGTAATTTACCGTCGTCCATATCTGGTTGCCGATTGTAACCGTTGGATAGGCTGTACTACCAATAGT
>JAFDZL010000470.1 GCA_018266935.1 Bacteroidota bacterium
CTTTGCCGGTTTTCAGATCGGCAACTTCGACCGTATTATTGCCCAATGCAGCTACAAAAACCACCTGGTCCTGCACATCGATATCCAGGTGATCGATACGTCCCTTTACGTTCGGAAGGACGATCTCCTTGTCCAACTTGAGAACTGACTGGCCAAAACTTCGACCATCGCCGCAGCCACTTAATAAAACAGTAAGTATGATCAATAATGCCGGAAAATGTTTGCTTTTCATTGCATGACCAAATTAGCCAACAACATTGAATTTATTTTGTGTTGGTGTCGATATAGGTTACCGATTTCCGGCACTAACCGGCTTTCAGCGGCATGTGAGGCGGAAATCTCATCTAAAATTTGATCTTAGGCTGCTTACAAGTCCGAAGGTATTATATGGATATTTGTGCAAGCAGTGATTTTAGTTCGGACTCGCTTACACTGTCCTGATCGTTTTTGTCGTATATTTTGAGTAAGTAAAGCGTTTCCTCATGAACATTCACAATCAAATGCGTGATAATCCTGGCGCCGCCGCGTTTCCCTTTTCCTTTACTGGAGATTGAAAGTCTTATCTTATAACAATTTTTACCGATTGGAGTGCCGGTTTTGGGATTTGTTTCAAGTACATCCAGCAGATTGCCGTAGTCTTGCTTTAAAGAAGGATATTTCCGGGCGAGCTTTTTTAATTCCTTAGTAAAACTTGTAAGGGGAATAATGTTAAAGCTCATGAAGCAATTCTTTTGCCGTTTTTAGCTGTATTTTGCCTTCCTGATGAAGTTTTATCTCTTTGAACGCTACTTCCAGGTCTTTTTTCATTTTTTTGGCTGACGGCGAAAGTTTGCGCTGATCCACGGCTATCAATTTCACTTTGCCTCCCAATTTCGATATTACCTTCAATATCATTTCGGCATCCTTTTCGGGCAATTTGACTTCAGCTGTTATCATAATCTATTTTTTATTTTTAATAAAGATAGCCAAATGATTTCAAACAAAACGGCATGCAATTAAGAATCGGCGGTGTTGGCCGGTGAAAGAACATCTTACGCCCGCGGTTCGAATTTCAATTCAGCCCCTGTACAAACTTCACGATATCGGGCACCAGTTCAGCTTTGAGCGGCAGATCGGGCTTGTTGTAGGTTGCCAGGTTCTGGTCGCGGTCGGCGGGGGCGTCTTTCAATATATGATTCATATTGGGGATGATGATCTCGGTGGCATTCGATTTGGCTGCCTTTTTCAGGTTATCCGCATCGGTTGTGCTCACCTGCAGGTCGGTATTGCCCTGTATGATCAGTATAGGCATTTTCAATAGCTTGATGATCCGTGCCGGGTCGTACCTGAACCACGACATCAGGTAGCGTTGTATGCCAGGCCTGGCAATGGACCAGAGCGAAGGGTCCACGTTGTCGATGGTTTTACCTTTTTTCATGCTGTCCAGCAGCGTCTTGAACTTTTCCTGCACAAAAGTCGATTGCGTGGCTTTCAATTGTTCGGTTACCAGCTTGTCAGCTTGCTGCCCCGCGCCTGCAAGCGATATATAGCCTTTTACATCCTGTCCGCGGCTGGCAAGCATACCGATCAGCGATCCTTCGCTGTGGCCCAGCACAATCACTTTTGCAAAGCGATCGTCGGTATTGAGCATCTGGACAAGTTCCACCGCGTCGTCCACATAGTCGTCAAAGCGAAGGTCCGATTCTTTGTTGCCGGTCACGCTTTCGCCTATCATGCGTTTATCATAACGCAGCGAGGCGATGCCCTCTTTGGCAAGGCCCCAGGCCAGGTATTTGTAAGCGTTGGTCGCCAGGTCGAGTTTTGGGCTGTTGCCGTCGCGGTCGGTAGGTCCTGAACCCGCAATAATGAGGACTACGGGTATCTTTCCCGAAACATTTTTCGGCAGCGTATAAGTGCCGTGTAAAGTGGCCGACAATGTTTTATGCACCATCGGCGATTCGGTAACCGATGGGTCGATAGCCGGCGTGTTTACCGATGTCGCGGCAGCAGATTTCGCAGCGGAATTATCGTCGGCCTGCGCAGCGGTCCTCAGCTGGCCGAAGTACAACCCAATGATCTGGTTCGCGTTGTTCAGTCTTATGTTCATTCCAAGGGTTGTAGTTTGGAACGAAGCTTTGTAAACCGCTATCGGTTCCTTATAGCTTACCAGGGACGTTTCCATCAGGTTGCCGAATTGTTCCTTCAATCCGGTCATCGTGGCTTTGAACTTATCCTTCGTCAGGGCCGCGGTCATCTCAGGCCCGAACATGCTGTAAATGCTGTCCGGCTTATTATCGTTATAAAGGGCGGTGAACTTTTTAACAGCCGCAACGTAATTATCGGGAGCTGTTTGTGCTATCGCATTAAAAGTGAGCGATATAATAAGAAGTGCGAAAAAAAAATTTTTCATTTTGGGGTTTATCGTGAAACAAATATAGCATCCCGGCGCAAATTCGGGGCAGGTAACGAATGTTTTTGGTGTTAGGGTATCAGTATGAGCGGGATATAGCTTCGGCGGTGTTCGAAGTACACCAAATAACACATAATTAAATTTATTAGTAATTTATTAAAATTCCGGCTTTAGTAATATGGATTATTAATCTATCGTTAAAGTCGGGCCATATATTTTTATTAATTGCAATATTTAGTTGCTATATTGCAGCGGGTTTTAAATTAAAATGCTATAGGCTAAACCTTTACATCCCTATTTAATGAAACTGATTGCCGGATGCCTACTTACCGTACTGCTTGCTGTCGCCTGTTACACAGGATCAGCGCAAACAGCATCCGCATCACTTTCCGGTACTGTTCAGACCGAAAACCGTGCTCCGGCTGATGCAGCCACCATTGTGCTGCTAAACAGGAAAGATTCATCAGTTGTAAGATCTACCATAAGCGATCAAAACGGGGCCTTCAATTTCATCAATATTCATTCGGGCGAATACCTGCTTTTTATCACCAAGCTTAATTACGCAAAAAATTATTCGGGACCCTATGCAGTTTCAGATGGCGGCGCCACTAATGCGGGGATCATTGCTCTCAGCCCGGCGGCTCGCCAGCTGAGCGAAGTTGCTATAACCGGTAAAAAAGATTTTGTGGAGATACACCCGGATAAGACCGTGCTCAACGTCGAACAAAACATAACCGCGGCGGGCAATTCACTTTACGATGTGCTGACCAGTTCGCCAGGGGTGAAGGTAAATAACGGCAGTATTTTGTATCGCGGCGGTCAGAAAGCACTGATCGCCATAGACGGTAAACCTGTGCTGCTTACCGGCGAGGCATTGGTGAATTTCCTGAAGAATTACCAGAGCGGCAGTATTAGCCGCATAGAGCTTGTTGACAACGCGGGTGCAAAATACGAAGCGTCGGCATCGGGCGGCATGATCAATATTATCCTGAAAAAAAATACCGGTTTAGGATCGAACTTCAGCCTATCACAATCGGGGGGCCTGGGAGAAGATTATAAATATGTGACCGGACTGATCTACACACTGCGCACCGAAAAACTCAACCTGTTTGCCAGTTATGGCTTCACGGACAGCAAGACACCGCATACCATATCCAACAGCAGGACGATCAATACAGGCGGGCAATTGTATGAATTCGATATCGATTATCTTGCGCACCTGAAAGCCATAAATAACAGTTTCAAATGTTGGCGCCGATTATCAATTGGCCAAAGGGCAAAATATTGGTTTTTTGGTAAGCGGTTATTATAATAACACGCCGATAGACAAAGCGAATACGACGATAGTTCATACCAACGGCCAGCTGGATTCGAGCATTTTTACCCGGTCGTCCATAAGCCGGAACATCAGCAACATGAGTTACGACCTGAACTATAAGGGCAACCTTGACCGGGCGGGGCATAGCGTATTATCCGGAAATGCGGACTATGTGGATTATCATCGTCACTCGAATGAGATGCTTCAGAATCTTTTCTTTGATGCGGCAGGGCAAAATGAAAATAATTCCGTCTTCTACCAGGATAGCTCACCTTCGCATATTACCATCAGGTCAGCAAACCTTGACTTTACGCAGCATGTCGGCAACTCGTCGCACTTTGACCTGGGTGTGAAATCGAGCAGGGTGAGCAGTGATAACCAGATCGATTTTAACCAATTGATCAGCGGCAGCTACCAGCCTGTTCCCGACCTGACCGATCATTTTATCTATAACGAGCGCATCGACGCAGCATATGCGGGATTTGAGGGTAAGTTCAATAAAACAACCTTGTCGGTGAGCCTGCGCGACGAGCGCACTTCGTCAAACGCGTTTTCAGTGAGCCCTAACCATCCTAACCACGAGATCGATACAGCATACAATAACCTGTTCCCCAATATTTCTCTCAGCCAGCCGGTTGGTAAAAATCACCTGCTGACCGCTTTTTATACGCGTACCATTCAGCGGCCCGATTACCAGGACCTGAACCCTTTTGTAGGTTATGTTGATCAGTTCTATTATAGTACGGGCAACCCTTTCCTGAGACCGGACTATGTTAACACCTACCAGGTTTCGGACCTGATCAATGACAAATACAAGGTAAGCCTGATGACCAGGGTAACGAATAATTTTTTCGCGACCATTTTTGAACAGGACAATGTGACCAAGGTTTACACCGCTACCAAGGCCAACCTCGGCACACATTATCAATACCAGCTTGAGTTTAATTTGCCGATAGTCATTACCAGGTGGTGGAACATCGATGCAGATATACAAGTATTTCACGAGAAATACACCTACACGCTCGATACCGTTCCGGCCAAAACCACCAACGGGTTCAATATTTACCTGAACCAGAGCATTAAACTTTCGAAGAAACTCAGCCTGCAACTGTATGATGAATATGAGTCGGCTACCTATTACATTATAAGCGATTACCGGCCTTTGTTTTTTATGAACGCCGCGCTTAGTTATGCCATTCTGAACAATAAAGGTTCATTAGCGCTGGGCTGGAGCGACATCTTTAACACCTATTACAATAAATACCATACCTACTACGCTAATTTGAATATCGCTGAAAGGGACCAGCTGAGCACGAGGATGGTTTTGGCCACTTTTAAATATCATTTTGGCAGTTCGAATCCACGGGTGCGAAACCGTAATACGCAGGAACAAAGCAGACTAGGTGAAGGCAGCGAGAATTGATGATCTAAAAACCTTTACCCGATATGCCCGGTTATGCTGCTGACGACAATGATAAGGAGCACCAGCAGGGAGATAAAAGTGTAAAGGCGGTCCCGTTCGAGCATAAAGCCTATGGCGGAAAATATCACCCTAATTACAGGTGTTGCAATAAGCAGCAATATGCCTGCCTGTATGATTGCCTGTCCCCTCAAATCAAAAACGCCTTCAAAGACGCCTTTCGGGTTGCGCAAAGCGCCCGGGACACGCGTAAATGTCCGATAGTCGGGCACGGTGTGGCCATGGCGGTAAACGAAAAATATGCCGCCTATGGCTACGATTGCCATGGAAGCGATAACCCCGGTGCGTAATATCCAGCCGATGATCAATTGCATGTCGGCATCACGAAAGTGGCCTCCCAACCTCCTTAGGGTGGAGTTCTTAATTTTTTCCGGCCCCGTTGTGGAAACCGGGGGCTTATATCTTTCCGGTTGCTCCATTGTAGATCATTTGAATGGCGATAATTGTAATAATTATGGCGAACAGCCATCGTAACCAAAGCGATGAGGTTGCGCGTACCAGTATCTTTGAGCCGCTCACCGCGCCCAGTAATACGCCTATCACTACCGGCATAGCTATGGCGGGATGAATGTATCCGCGCTGAAAATAAACCACCGCGCTTGCCGCAGCCGTAACGCCGATCATAAAATTGCTGGTGGTGGTGGATACTTTGAACGGAATGTGCATAACGCCGTCCATAGCTATAACCTTTAAGGCCCCGGAACCAATGCCGAGCAGCCCTGAGATAAGACCAGCAAGTATCATCATGAGAAAACCGCCAATGATATTTGTCACACCGTACGCGACGGTTTTGTTCCCCATGGGATAGGTCCCGCTAAGTTTTAATTTTGTGGCGAACGGCGATGGTTTTGTAACGACATCCTCAACTTTGTTCCGCAGCGACATAATGGCTGAAAAGATCAGTATCAGTCCGAACAGGATAGCGATATATTGTGTTGGCAGGAAAACGGCCAGAATAGCGCCGGTAAATGCCCCGGCTGTAGTCGCTATTTCGAGGAACATGCCGATTCGGATGTTGGTAATGCCCTCTTTCACATAAGCTGCGGCCGCCCCCGAAGATGTTGCGATAACCGAAACCAGCGATGCGCCGATCGCATAGTGAATATCGACGTGAAGGACCAGCGTAAGCAAAGGGATAATAATAAAACCCCCGCCCAGCCCGGTGAGCGAACCTAAAAGCCCGGCGAAATAGGCGCCAAGCACCACGATGACAGTAAATACAATTACCGACATAAACGGGACAGTGTTATTGAGAACTGCGAAAGTAGCAATAAAGTTTGCAAAGTTTCGCCGCAGTGCAAGATTGGTAATAAAGGTTTTAATTTTGCGTAACAACTGTTACACAATTTTGTTAAGTCCTTTATCTCAAAGCTTTTCCTTATGGCATCAAAACATATCACCGAGCTGCTGGGCGACCAGGCCGAAAGTCTGCTGAATCATCAATGCAAGACTTTTCCAAAGGATCAGTTGCATACTCCTTCGCCGGATTTTGTCGATAAGATATTCGCGCTGAGTAACCGCAATGCCCAGGTGCTGCGCAACCTGCAGTCAATGTTCAGCCATGGGCGGCTTGGCGGAACGGGTTATCTTTCGATCTTGCCGGTTGACCAGGGCATCGAGCACACCGCGGGTGCATCGTTCGCTAAGAACCCCAGGTATTTCGATCCGGAGGGGATTATCAAACTGGCTATAGAGGCGGATTGCAGCGCCGTGGCTACTACCTTCGGCAACCTGGCCCTGATGTCGCGGAAGTATGCGCATAAAATACCGTTCCTGGTAAAGCTAAATCATAACGAGTTGCTGACATATCCTACCAAATACAACCAGGTGATGTTCGGCTCGGTGGAAGATGCCTGGAACCTTGGCGCCGCCGCCGTGGGCGCGACGATATATTTTGGCTCGGAAGAATCTGACAGACAGATCATGGAAGTGTCTGAGGCATTTGAAGAGGCGCATACGCTGGGCATGGCTACGGTACTATGGTGCTACACGCGTAACAGTGCTTTCACGAAAGACGGCGTAAATTATGAAACCGCAACCGACATTACCGGCCAGGCCGACCATATCGGTGTCACGATACAGGCGGATATCGTTAAGCAAAAGATGCCGACCGTGAACGGCGGCTTTACGGCTATCAAGTTCTCCAAAAGCGACCCGTTGATGTACAGTAAACTGACGTCGGAGCATCCTATCGATATGTGCCGTTACCAGGTGGCCAATGGCTATATGGGTCGGGTAGGCCTGATCAATTCAGGCGGTGAGTCAAAAGGGGCGGATGACCTCGTTGATACGGTAAAACACGCCGTCATCAACAAGCGGGCGGGAGGCATGGGATTGATCATAGGCCGCAGGGCTTTCCAGAAGCCGCTAAAAGATGGGGTGGAATTGCTGCATACCGTGCAGGATGTCTATTTGGATCAGACGATAGATATTGCGTAAGATTGGCTACTTTTGGCAGTAAACTGTTTTCCTGCCAATGGGTTACCCGAGCTTACAAGCCTGCATCACCGACCTCGAAAAAAGCGGTCATTTGATACGCATTAAAGAAGAGGTGGACCCATACCTCCAAATGGCGGCCATTCATCTGCGGGTGTTTGAGCACGGCGGTCCGGCTATTCTGTTCGAAACTGTAAAAGGCAGCAAATTTCCGGCGGTCTCTAACCTGTTCGGGACGCTGGAGCGATCGAAGTTCATTTTCAGGGACTCGTTGGAACAGGTAAAAACACTCATTGAGCTTAAGAATGATCCGCTCAAGGCCATTAAACATCCCTTTCAATATGCTAATGTAGGGCTTACCGCTTTATCGGCTTTGCCGATGAAGGTAAGCGCCAATTCGCCCATAAGCTTTGGCAAAGCGAAGATCAGCGACCTGCCGCAGATAGTGAACTGGCCCATGGATGGCGGCCCTTTTATCACCATGCCGCAGGTTTATACCGAGGACATCGACAAGCCCGGCATCATGAGTGCCAACCTCGGCATGTACCGCATCCAACTGGCTGGTAATGATTATGTCCAGAACCAGGAGATCGGCCTGCACTACCAGATCCATCGCGGTATCGGCGTCCATCAAACTAAGGCCAATGCCAAAGGACAGCCTTTGAAAGTGAGCATTTTTGTCGGCGGCCCGCCTGCGCATCCGGTTGCGGCTGTGATGCCATTACCTGAAGGTTTATCTGAAATGACCTTTGCCGGGGCATTGGGTAAACGACGGTTCCGGTATTTTTATGATGACGAAGGTTTCTGCATCTCGGCTGACGCGGATTTTGTGATCACCGGCACCGTGATGCCGCACGATAACAAGCCTGAAGGACCATTTGGCGACCATTTAGGTTATTACAGCCTAAAGCATCCATTCCCGCTGATGAAAGTGCACAATGTTTATTACCGCAAGGATGCGATATGGTCTTTCACCGTAGTTGGCCGCCCGCCGCAGGAGGATACCAGCTTTGGCGCGCTGATACATGAGATCGCCGGTTCGGCTATTGAAAAAGAAATACCGGGTCTGAAAGCTATAAATGCGGTAGATGCAGCAGGGGTGCACCCTTTGCTGTTCGCCATTGGCAGCGAGCGCTATACACCATATCTGAATGAACGCAAACCGCAGGAAATACTCACTATAGCCAATCATATTTTAGGCACGAACCAGCTTAGCCTGGCCAAATACCTGTTTATCGCCGTAGGCGAAGATGACCCGAACCTCAGTGTCAACGATATTGGTGGTTTCCTGAAACATATCGTGCAGCGCATCGACCTGGCCCGCGATCTGCACTTTTATACCAATACTACTATCGACACACTTGATTACAGTGGCAGCGGGTTAAACTCGGGGAGTAAAGTGGCAGTAGCAGTTGCAGGGGCAGTAAAAAGGGAGCTTTGGAATGAATTGCCTTCGGGCTTCGATCTGCCACGGCCATTTGAAAAATATAAAATGGTGATGCCGGGCATTTTGGCCGTTGAAGTACCAAAAAATATCAAAGCCAGTGATGTTCCACTAATACTCGAAATATTACAGGAACATTTGGGTGAAAAAGAACTGGACGGCTTGCCATTGATAGTGCTTTGCGACGATGCTGACTTCACGGCCCAAAACCTGAACAATTTCGTTTGGGTAACCTTTACCCGCAGCAACCCATCCCATGATATTTACGGTATCAACAGCTTTACGGAAAACAAGCACTGGGGATGCACTGGGCCGCTTATCATCGATGCGCGTATTAAACCGCACCATGCGCCTGCATTGGAAAAGGACCCGGCGGTTGAAAAGTTAGTGGATAAGATGGGGGAGAAGGGCGGTTCGCTTTATGGAATTATTTGAAATTTTGCATCTCTATTGTAAAACCAATCCTGTGTTTGCTTATGAGACTTAAAGAGTTGAACCCTTTGTTTTTAGCGCTGATGGTTTTGATCAGCTCTTGTTCCAGGCAAATTGCAGGACAATATTTTGCCAAAGGCGATATCGTCAAAGGCAATAGAAAATTCAGTTTTCAAAAACGACTCGAACTTAATAAAGACAGCTCGTTTGTTTACTCGGAATCGTATTTGCCGGAAGGATACCCTGGTGGTGATATTAGAGAACCTTCAGCCAAATGTGTAGGTAAAGGCAAATATTCAGTGAAACGAGGAAGCGTGGCATTGAATTTTGCGCGCAAGATTAGAAAAGTCGACACTGTTGAGGTAACACGATTGACAGATTATTATACACTTCGGTGGTGGGAACAAATTGGAAAAACTGGTAAACCCGCAGGAGGCAAATCATATGTTTTCGTTTTTATGGATATAGATGGCTACTATTTCTCCGGTGAGGATCCTTTGAAACCAGATTATTTAAAAATGAATGATCGTAGGCTACATCCGGGACAGATCAATTTCATTGAGTACGAAGAAAGTCAATTTCCGCTCACACTCACTTTTGATTTCGATTTTTTATCTGGTCAGGACACGAACAGTGTTTTAAGAGATTTATTCCCTGGTGATGGTAAGAATTTAGGCCGGAATTTAGGATTCCAGGACGAAGTTATAACTTTGCCAAAACCGGGAAACTACACAATAGAGATTCGCCCTGGATATGGAACGCATATAATTGATGGCCAGGTTTTCACAGGCACCAAAACATTACCGATTAAATTTGTAAGAGGTTACGCTCAAATTGGCGAACTTGTAAAAACGAAATCAAACAAATAGGAGGTTGGTTCTCTCGATCATTGCTTCCCCGCCGGTTCAAACAATTCGATCTTGTTGCCCTCTGCGTCAAGAATATGAACGAACTTGCCGTATTCGTAGGTTTCTACTTTGTCCACCACTGTTACGCCTTCCTTTTTTAATTCCTCTACCAGCGCCTCAATGTTTTCAACGTGGTAATTGATCATAAATTCCTGCGAAGGCGGCCCAAAGTATTTGGTATTCTCTGGGAAAGGGCTCCATACCGTGTATCCTTCCTTTGTCGGGTCT
>JAFDZL010000471.1 GCA_018266935.1 Bacteroidota bacterium
CATGGATTTCCAGAACCAAAGCCAGATGCCCGCGGTGCTGCAGGCCTGCGACTTGTTCTGCCTGCCGTCGAAAGGCCCGGGAGAAACGTGGGGGCTTGGGGTAAATGAAGCGATGGCCTGCGCAAAAGCGGTTATGACGTCAGACAAGGTAGGCTGCGCAATCGACCTGGTTAGGAAAGCATATAATGGCGACATTTTCAAATCCGGCGATGTTGTCGGAATGAGTGATTGCCTCGACAGACTGACCAAATCAAGGGAAAGCCTTGTTGAAATGGGCCGAAATTCGACGCTAATAATAAAGGACTGGAGTTTTCTGCATATTGCCGAAGCAATAGAACATGCAGTTGCTGCGGCGAAATAGTTTATTTGTTTTAATTTTACAGGCAGTAGGAAGTCATGAAGGGTGCTGCATTTGAGAAATACATAATTTTATATCTGCCCTGGCTTTTTTCGCTGTTATTTAAGGCTGACCCGGAGGTTTCGTATATCGTCGCCTGGCTCGGTTCGTTTTTTATTTTCTACGTTACGTTAAGCGGCAAGATCAAGCCGTTGCCCACGGACCGCAGTACGGCTGAGCAGATCATGCGTCCCATCTTCCTGGTACAGATCATTTTCGCCGGATATATGGCCTGCACCTCCATTTTCTTTTTCTTTGACGTATTGGGCTACCAGGACTTTCACAAGACGAGCCAGTTTTATCTTGTCGATCAGAATTTATTGGAACTGACGGCTCAATGTCAGCGCTACTATTGCCTGGCACATGCCGCTTTTGTGACGGGCATTTTGAGCTTTATGAATTACCCGGTAAAATCAAAATACAGAATAGAAGATGAAAAGGTGGCCGACCTTCTGTATAAAATGGCCATTGTTACGCTGCCCGTTTCCATCCTTTTTCTAAAAATACCGGGACTTTCGCAATTTGCCAACCAGTTCAACTCATTAAGCTTCATCGCCTGCACCATCGCTCTTGCCTTTGCTATTCCGCTTCACAAGATCTGGAATACGCTGGTATGTTTTGGGCTCTATCTGTTCAATGTTTACCAGGCGCTGACGTCGGGGTTTAAGGAGCCTATCATCCTCAGTATCCTGGTGCTGGGTATATTCCTTTATCCAACCTATAAAAAACTGGTCTTTGTCACGTTTGTGCCGCTGATCATTGCACTATTCGTGGTCCTTCCGACTTACAACCAGGCATACCGGCAGAGCGCCTGGGCCGATGACGTTTCGGCTGACGAAGCTTCACAGCAGGCTCTCGATGCAGCCCTGGGCAGTGGTGACAACTCCGCCGCAAAAGAAACAAACTGGACCTTTTTGGCATATCGGCTCAGCGAGATCGAAATGTTCACCAAATTCGTCAAATCAACGCCGGATAAAATGGATTTCTATGACTTTCAATTGCTTCAACAATCGGCGATCGCGATAATCCCGCGCATATTCTGGCCGTCGAAACCGGTCACCGAGGAATTGGTTATGCAACGGGTATATGATGCGGGCGTGGTGAGTTATAATTCTAATGTTTCGGCCAAGCCCGCTTTCGTGGTCGATGCGTATTTATCCTACGGCGGAATAGGAATTTTTATAGCGATGCTTATTTACGGTTCTCTCGCGCAACTGATCTCGATACAGGCCGAAAAACTATTCGGCGGTTACGTGCTCGGCACGGCCCTTATATTCAGCGGGCTTTTCCAGATACTTTGGCGGGGTCTGAGCTTTGAGTTCCTGATCAACACGGTATTCTGGTCGTACGTGAGCATGGTTATCATACACAAAATAATGGTGAGCCAGCATATCCTGAAGGAAGTGGCGTGAAAATTTTACAGGTAAATGCATCTTACAAACCCGCCTACGTCTATGGCGGCCCGACCATGTCTGTATCCAAACTCAGCGAGGAACTTGTTAAAGCGGGTTGCGAAATCGAAGTGTTCACCACGATGGCAAACGGCCCGGATGAACTTCCCGTGACACCAGGCGAACCAACTTATGTCGATGGGGTAAAAGTGATCTACTTTAAGCGGCTGACGAAAGATCACACCCACTATGCACCCGATCTGCTGATGGCCATGCGCCAGCATGTAAAACATTTCGATGCGGTGCATATCCATGCCTGGTGGAACCTGGTATCGGTACTTGCCTGCCGGATTGCCGTGAAACAAGGGTTGCCGGTTGTAGTTTCACCCAGGGGCACGCTGAGCGATTATTCTTTCAGCAATAAAAACAGTTTGCCGAAAAAACTGCTCCACCGGTTTCTCGGGAAAGGCCTCCTGAAAAGAAGCTACATCCACGTCACGTCGGACAGGGAAGAAAAGGCGATGACAAGCCTGATCGAGCCCCGGAAAATTTTCAATATCCCCAATTTCATAGCATTGCCGGATAAGGGCTTTAATACGGCATCGGAGACTAAAAACAGTCACTTAAAACTAATCTTCTTTTCAAGAATAGACCCTAAAAAAGGGCTCGAATTGCTATTTGAGGCGCTAAAAAATATCGGCATTGCATATAAACTAACCATTGCCGGAGACGGGGACGAGACCTATATCGCTGGGTTAAAAGTAATTGCAGAAAAAAATGGCATTGCCGGGAATATCGACTGGATAGGTTTCAGAACCGACGATAAGTTTACTATTCTGCAGCAGCACGACCTGTTCGTTCTGCCCTCGTATGATGAGAATTTCGGCAATTCGGTGATCGAAAGCCTCAGCACGGGTACAGCTGTGCTTATCAGCAAAAATGTAGGGTTAAGCGATTATGTGCAACAAAACGAATTGGGATGGGTATGCGATCAGGAGGTAGCGTCGGTGCGGGAATATATCATCATGATCTCGAAAAGCCGTAACGAACTTTTACGGATCAGGAAGAAAGCGCCTGCAACCATTCGCAGGGATTTTAATGAAGAAGCATTGACTAAAAAATATCTCGGAATGTACAAAGAAATCATAGCCAATGGCTGATTACAGTGATTACGGTTTTACAACTAATGCCGCCGCACATACCTTCGGGTATTTGCTTAGGCCGCTGCTAAGCCTGCTGGATAAACAAAAAAACAAGCTGATCCTCGACCTGGGCTGCGGCAACGGCTTCCTGGCGAATTACCTGGTGAAGCAGGGTTACGATGTCTATGGCATCGATGCCTCGGAAGAAGGGATCGCGATAGCAAAACAGGAAAATCCTGAAAGATTTTACGTACAGGACTTGTCAACCGGAAAGCTTCCTGCAGAATTACAGGCCTTTCAATTTGACACGATCCTGTCAACCGAAGTGATCGAGCATTTGTATGACCCTGCGGGCTTCATCGATTTTTGCAAGGGCTTGCTGCCAAAGGGTGGCGAGCTTATCATTTCGACGCCGTACCACGGCTACCTGAAAAATTTGTCGCTGAGCATACTTGATAAATGGGACAGCCATCACGGCCCGGCCTGGCACGGCGGTCACATTAAGTTCTGGTCAAAAAAAACCCTGAGCAAATTGCTGGCTGATAAAGGCTTTGAGGTAGTAACCTTTAAAGGCTGCGGCCGTATGCCCTATTTTTGGAAATCAATGCTCATCAAGGCAAAACTGCAGTGAACAACCAATTCTCATTCATTATCCTTACTTACAATGAGGAAATACATCTGCCGCGCCTGCTGGCGTCAATAGCGGACCTGGAGGCGCCTATCTTTATTCTCGACTCCGGCAGTACTGACAAAACGATAGAGATCGGCAAGCAGTATGGGGCGATTTTCATGGAGCATCCGTTCGAGAATCACCCCAAACAATGGGATTTTGCGTTAAAGAATTTCGCTGTGACTACCCCCTGGGTCATTTGCCTGGATGCCGACCAACAAGTAACATGCGAACTAAACACACGATTAAAGGATTTTAAGGATGATGGCCATGCCGCTATTGACGGTATTTATTTTAACCGGAAAAATTTCTTCAAAGGACGTTGGATCAAACACGGCGGGTATTACCCGTTCTATTTGCTCAAAATGTTCCGGTATGGTGTTGGGTATTCGGATACGAACGAGAATATGGATCATCGCTTTATCGTTCCCGGTAAAACGGAGGTTTGGAAAGACGGCATCATCCTGGAAGAAAACCTGAAAGAAAACCAGATACATTTCTGGATAGATAAGCACAACCGCTACAGCGACCTGGTGGCACAGGAGGAGGTGGAACGCATGGAACAGGCCAGAACGCAAACCATCAAACCTAATTTCTGGGGTTCACCCGACGAGCGCACCGCCTGGCGCAAGCAATTGTGGTGGAAATTGCCGCGTTATATGCGGCCGATGCTGTATTTTACACAGCGCATCATTTTCCAGCTGGGATTTTTAGACGGACGTACCGGCATCATATTTCACTTTTTACAGGGGTTCTGGTTCAGGCTGATCGTCGATGTCAAAATCGACGAAATACTCTCCGCAAGGAGTCCTTCGGACAAACAAAAAGATCATGGGAAAAAAGTTTGATCACGATTCGCCCCTACGGTTTCTTTCCATTTTCCTTTCGCTTTTTGTCGTGTTTTACTATTTCAATGTTTTATTTTTCGGTCTTACTTCGCCCGGCAATCATTATGTCGCTTTCCTTGACCAGCATTTGAATTATATACGGTTACTGAGGCATTTTCTGCTGAATGCTACCGCGCATGTACTTGACTGGCTGGGTTATACCGCCATTACCAGCGACACCGAACTACTGGTTGTCGGCCACGGAGTTATCAAGTTAGTTTACACCTGCCTTGGTCTTGGCGTGATGAGCTTTTTTACCGCTTTTGTGATCGCTTTCCCAAAAAAGTTTAGGCCAAAGCTTATTTTTTTCATTTGCGGAATACTGCTATTCCAGGTATTGAATATAATACGGTTTGTAGTATTGGCATTATTCTGGAAAAGTACAAAGGGAATAATCCTTGACCATCATACGATATTCAATATCATCATCTATATCCTGATTGGAATATCTATCTATTTTTGGGTAAGGCATGATGATAAGAAATTAAAGACCCATGCAAGAAACTGACCTGTCTTCGTACAACAACCATCCTTACCACCCGGGCGGCAATGCACTGAAACGATTATTGTGGTACTATGTTAATCTTATTTTTTTCAAATCGGGCTGGTTCCCTTTTTATGGGTTTAAGGTGGGTTTGCTTCGAATGTTTGGCGCAAAGATCGGCAGGCAGGTTGAATTTAAACCCTGTGTGAACATCAAATACCCCTGGAACCTCACCATCGGCGACGAAGTTTGGATCGGCGAAAACGTGTGGCTGGACAGCCTCGTGATGATCACCATCGGCTCAAACGTATGTCTTTCCCAGGGCGCTATACTGCTTACCGGCAGCCATAACTACAAGAAAACCTCGTTTGATCTGATAACAGGACCGATAATGCTTAAAGATGGTGTTTGGATAGGCGCCGGAGCCATTGTTAACCAGGGCGTCACGGCCCATTCTCATGCGATACTTGCTGCCGGCTCTGTTGCAACGAAAGACCTTGAAGCGTATTCCATCTATCAGGGAAACCCGGCGGTGAAAATCCGTACGCGAATTATTGAATAAGTTCTACGATGCCTTCTATACCATGTCTTCCGAAAAACAAAATCTACCGCGTATCATCAACGGTGCAATTTTCGCCGTTGTACTCATTTTAGGCGTATTCCTCTACAAAGCGCCGCCTTCTGTTTTCCCTGACCCCGCCAACGGCTTCCGGGTGATGCGATCCATGGAAATGGGCGGTCCTTTCAATCATCTCGTCGCGCCCGACCAGGGGGATATCGCGCAAAACACTTCCGATTTTTTAACATGGTGGTCGCCGGGGCAGTACCTGGTACCGTTTGCATTCAAATTGTTGTTCGGCGTTAATACCGGGCAGGCCTCCGTTCTGACCACCATACTTTGCCAGTTGATAGGGCTGGCGGGGTTATACGCTTTCTTTAAAAAGATCGGGTTTAGCCCGTTAGTGTCTAGCCTGAGCCTGCTGTTCATCGGCTGTCAGCAGTTTTTTGTAGTGCCTTATGTTTTCTACAATGGCGGCGAAACGTTGTTCTTTGCGTTTATAGGCTGGTTTTTATATGGATGTGTCTCGATACCAAATACGGGCTGGCGACTTGCTGCCTTTGTACTGCTTTCAGGATGGATCGGCTTTTTCTGCAAATCCTCGGTGGTCTGGATGTATTTTGCAGGATTACTTTTTCTGTGGATCCGGCTTTCATTCGGAAAAGCGCTAAAGGAATGGATCAAAAAAGGCTTGTGGATATTCTTGCCGGCTTTGATTTCCGTCGCTGCAATATGGCTGTTTTACCTTTCTAAAGGGCAAAACCCGGCGACTGCTTCGGCAGGGATTAAATTTACATTAAAAGCCTTATGTTTCCCGCTTGCCTCGCCCCTGCTGGCAGGGTTCTCAGCCGACGATCTTTCGCACGGACTTATTTATCATACCGGAAGCGTCATTTTTCCCGGAGTTTGGGCAATTATCGTATTGCTGATCCTGACTGAATTAAGCCTCTGGCTGATCGTTAGCATATTCAAGCGCGTGCCCAACAAAAATTACAAACTGCTCATCCTCGTATTTTATATTTCCGCCTACGCGTTTTTTGCCTTTGCTTACCTTAGTCAGCGCTCCATTTCCTACGAAGCACGGCATTTGCGGGTCATTGGTCTGCTGGTCATCCCAGGCACTATTTATCTTATCAGCCGGGCCAGGCCGCTATACAGAACGTTGTTTAACCTGTTATGGGCCGGTATAGCGGTGACGAGCATCGTCTATATGACCAAAGGCTACTTTAATAATAAAAATAAAAGCGCACACGGCGTTACAGGCATTGCGCAGCAAGCCATCGATCAAAAATCGCTCGATCAGATCATGGCCCTGGACAGGCAAAATACCAATGCCACTTTCGTTTTCGTAAACCACAGCCTGGGACTGGAAATAAAGCATAATCGCGTTATTATCGAACAACCCATCAGTGACGACCTGAAGATCAATTTCGATGATTATGAGCATGACGGCCACGCCGGACCTTTATATATCATCCTGCCCGAAAGCTATGCCGGACCAAAAGAAAAATTTATTCTAAAAGCGTTCCCCGATTATCATGGCTGGTACGGTACGATGCTGAGTGATAATTATGTGATGTATGCGGCGAAGTAGTACCGCTGATTTATTTGATTAAATGATTTCGCTGACAGGTAAATCTGTCTAGTCCTGAAAAAAGTTGACACTTTTTAAAAATAATCCTAAGGTTAGTTGACAAATATAAAATAATCCTGAATAAGCTTTACAGTTCTTGTTTCAACCTCCTTTCTTTAGGTTGATAGTA
>JAFDZL010000472.1 GCA_018266935.1 Bacteroidota bacterium
GTTATTGGCGGGAGTGAGGCTCGACCCGGTAAAGGAATAAAAAACCAGCGACAGCCAAAAGCCGCCGCCGGGCATCGGTCAATTATCATTATTGCTGAACCGGCTCACGTGGACGCCGTGGATATCTGTGGACGCTCCGTAGGTGAATTGCCCGTGTGCGAGGCGGCTGTATTTTTCACGATATTTTTTAAAGACAGCATCAGGCTGTTTTACGCCGTTCACCGTCATTCCCGTACTGTCCAGCGTGATCTCTTTTACGCTATTCTCGTCACGAACGATTTTATCGTTCACCAGGTCGCTTAGCATTTGGTGCATCGCTTCCTGGTCTTTCCGGGCTTCTATCTGGTCAAGCCGCGCCTGCTCCTGGTCCTTCCTTGCTTCCTCTTGATCTATCCGGGCTTGCGCTTGATCTTTCTTTGCCTCTTCCTGATCTCTTACCGCTTGTTCCTGGTCTTTCCGAGCCTCTTCCTGGTCGCGCAGGGCCTGCTGCTGGTCAAGCCGCGCCTGCGCCTGGTCCTTGCGGGCTTGTTCCTGGTCTATACGCGCCTGTGCCTGATCCTTTTTGGCCTGTATCTCATCCTTGCGTATTTGCTCGCGTATCCGGGCGATAACAGCCGAATACGTGCCCCAATTTGACGCCGGTATTTTCTCGCCATCGACATAGAGTTCGGTCATCTTTTGATTAACAAGCATCATTTCATAGTATTTACCATTCCAATTGGTGGTAATGTGTTCGTGACGGCTGCCATTAGCGGTGTAGGTCACGGAATGCTCGTTGTTATACCTGTCAGCGTAAAACTTTCGTTTCGCCGAATCTGTTTTTTGAGCACCCGCGGTCAAAGCGATCGCCAGCATTGCTATCAGCAGTATGGTGCTTTTAAAGTAATGTGTTTTCATTTTGTGTTGATTATTAAAGTCTGTTATTTAATTAGCTGTTAATTGTTTTAAAGCTTGCTTTCCATCATCGTCCTTAGGATTCATTTGCACCGCTTTTTTATACATCATAATTGCTTCCTCTTTTTTTCCCGCTTTGGCCAACATATCAGCATAGCTATCATAGGTATTCCAGCTTGCGGGGAACAGTATAGTATTGAGGCGGATAACTTCCAGTGCTTCCGAAGCATGGCTATCATTTAGCATTGCGTAACCCAGGCTGTTCATTTCTCCCTCATCAAGGTAATAATGGGCGGTATCACTTTTCAGCTCATTAAAATGCGCTAAAGCATAGTCGGTTCTTTTATGGATCAGATCCTCTGCAAAAAGCCTGGCCAGGGGCAGCTTATAATTGTGAAGGGATTGATTATTCAGCAGCCTGAGCATATTGAAGCCTGCGACACGTACGTTGTAGTGTGTTACATTATCGAGCACGATAATAGTTTGATCATGCGAAATGTTCCTGATAAATACGGTCGAGGCTCCCGGCATTCCGCCTGTATGGTACACTACTTGTCCCATAGATGTGTCACATAAAATGCCCCAGCCCAAACCGTAAAAAACGGTAGTGCCGTCGTTCCATTTGCCTACATCGGGTTTGCCGCCGTTCAGTTTCTCGGGTACGAAAGCTTGTTTAAGTGTGGAAGATCGAAGCAGTTTGGACGTATAAAGCGCCTGGTCGAATCGCAACATATCTTCGGTAGTGCTTACAATGTTATTGCAGCCGTACACTCCGCGAAGAATAACGAAACCGACTTTATCGCCCGGGATCGAATCTACATTCTTCAGCCTGCCCGGGTCGTAATTGACAAAATCATAATTAAGGGTCGAGTCTTTATCGTGGGATGGTTTCAGGCTCGAGGAGATATAGGTATGTGTCATCCCCGCTGGCTTTAATATAAATTTATCGAGGTAGTCGGGAAAAGATATGCCGGATATTCTTTCCACTATCATAGCCAGTAGGCTAAAGCCGATATTGGAATAGCTCCATATCTCACCGGGTTTAGCAAGAATAGCCTGTCTATCGTTTTTAATTGCCGGGATAATATCAGCATTGGTATATATCTTATTTGGATTTGCCCGATATGGGGCTTGGAACACTTGATAATCATTCAGACCAGATGTGTGCGAAAGCAATCCCCGGATTGTGATTTGATCAAACGGGAAATCGGACAAATATTTACTCACAGGGTCATCCAGCTTGAGCTTACCTTTCTCCAATAGTTGCAGGATGGCCACGGATGTGAATGTCTTTGAAACTGATGCAATCTGGAAAGAATTGGATTGATTGTTTAATATCTTTCTGCCCGCGTCGGCATAGCCCAATGAGCGCTGATATATAACGTGACCATGATCCGCAATAAGAATGTTGCCACTCAACTCATGTTCGTTGTAAAGCTGCGTAACCAGGCTGTCGATCGTTTGCAAACTGTTTTGGCCGTTTACGCAAACGGTAGCGGCGAGACCAACAATCGTTAATATAACTTTTTTCATCGTTTTTGTGATTTCAATATCCAAAAAACTGCACACAGCGTCGCCAGCATGGCGATACAAAAGCATAGCATGTCCATGAAATATTTAAAGTGATCTTTAGCTGTAGTATGGCTCCGCTAACAATTGACTATTCACTATTCAATTCTCTTTGATGATACCATCCCGTGAGTAGTTAAAACTACCCCTGAAATAAGCGTTATACTTTTTATAGATCGCCTGGTATTTTTTGAATACGTCTTCGGGTTGCCTTGCACCGTTTACGCTCATACCGAATTCATTGATCTTCATTTCGTGCAAGCCCGACCTGTCCGGGATGATCTTGTCGCTTACCAGGGCATCGGTTATTTCCTTCATCATTTGCTCATTGGTTCTTGCCTGTTCTTCGTTCCGCTTTGCCTGTTCCTGGTTCCGAACAGCTTGTTCAGCGTTTCTTTTCTCTTGCTCCTGGTTACGCACGGCCTGCTCAGCGTTCCGCTTTGCCTGTTCCTGGTTCCGAACAGCTTGTTCGGCGTTCATTTTCTCCTGGTCCTGGTTTCGCATAACCTGTTCGGCGTTGCGTTTCGCCTGGTCCTGGTTACGCAGAACCTGTTCAGCATTCCTTTTTGCCTGTTCCTGGTTACGTATAGCCTGCTCAGCATTCCTTTTGGCTTGTTCCTGGTTGCGTATGGCCTGCTCGGCGTCCCTTTTTTCCTGTTCTTTCATCTCCTCGCGGATCTTATTGATAACGTCATTGTATTTACTCCAGTCTGATTCAGGTACTTTGTCGCCGCTTACATACAAACTGGTCAGTTTCTCATCGGTCATTTCTATCCGGTAAACCTTGTCGTCAATTTCGGTTTTCACATGGACGATTTTATGACCGCCCTCTTTATATATCCGGTAGTACATGTTGTCACTTTCGGATTCATAAGCCTTTTTGGAAGCGGTTTTTGTCTGCGCCCCGGCAAAAAGCGAGGTCAATAGTATAGCTGCCAGCCATAGGCTGCGTTTTAAATTAATCGTTTTCATTTTTGTAATCTTAAAGGTTAAAAATCGGACAATAAGCCATCCTTCCGCATTTGCTGCGGCATTAAAAACATGAATTGTTAGATTATTGGCCAGTGACGTTACAGCGGTGCGCACCCGCATTTAGTCGCTGTCTATTATTGATTATTGCTGTATGCTTACCTGGTTCTTCTTAGCCTGCTCTGCATTGCGTATTTCCTGTTCAGCATTCTTCCTGGCTTGTTCTTCGTTCCGCGCTGCCTGCTCGACGTTTCTTTTATCCTGCTCCTGGTTCCTTATAACCTGTAGTGCATTTCGCTGTGCTTGCTGCTGATTGCGCACAACTTGCTCCTGGTTGCGTATCGCCTGTTCTGCGTTTCGTTTGGCCTGGTCTTCATTCTTCTTCACCTGTTCAGCATTTTCCTTGTTTTGCTGATCTTGCTGGAGGCGGGCTTGCTCCTGGTCGTTTTTTGCTTGTTCCTGGTCTATGCGGGCCTGTGCCTGATCTTTCCGGGCCTCTTCCTGGTCGATGAGCGCCTGCGCCTGGTCCTTCCTTGCCTCTTCCTGGTCTTTGGCCGCCTGGATCTGATCGAGGCGAGCCTGCTGCTGGTCACTCAGGTTTTTGGTTTTTTGCTGTTGTCCGCTGACTAGTGACGAATAGGCCGACCGGTCCATGGTAAACTTATTCCGCATCTTGTCCAAAACGTTTTCCAGGTTTGATTGTTGAGGCGATTTAGCTTGCGTCGCAATTGGCGCCGGTTTTGCTTCAGGCAAATTCGCAGCACGCCCCGCGCTTTTTACTTCAGCCGGATAGGCTGACGCAGCCGGAACCACTGCTTTTGCCGGTATAGCGGCGATAGCAGCGGATGCTGTTTTTTTGTGCTTAGTTATCGTAGTATGCACTTCCGCTATTGCTGCCGTGGTCACCATAACAGACAGGACAAGCACACCAGCCATAAAGAATCCTTTTTCGGCAGGGGCGAGGGTCTTGTTCCGGTTATTCAGTATGCGGCTTACACGGTTGAGCAAATGGTTTTTCTTGCCTGGGAAAGCAACCTCGTACTTAGCCCCGTAAAGTGAATGTTCTTTAAAACTGATGAGTGCCTCAATAAACTCACGTTTGTTTTTGGTTTGCTCCAGGGCGATATCGTCACAACAGTTCTCGCGCTCGTCGCGCAGCTGGGATGATATCCACAGCAGACCGGGGTTAAAGAAAAACACAGTTTCGGCTATCGTTTGCATGAAGTTCACGACATAATCATTTCGCCTGATGTGCGCGAGTTCATGCAGTAACACAGCTTCAACCTGTCCGGCGGGTAAGCCGGCGAGCAGACCCACCGGTACCAGGATCATTGGTTTCAAATGGCCTATTACCATGGGCATTTTTACGTAACCCGACTCGAGTAGCTGCACCGCTTTCTTTAGCTGCAGTTTTTGGCAAAGCAGGTCGGCCCGGGCTTTCCACTCTTCCGAAGGCTGGTAAACCAGGTGATGTTTAGCCCTGTGGATATAAACCAGGCTGCCCATCATCCTCACGGCACGAAACAGGAACACGACGAACCATAACAGCACGATCATCGGCGCATTGGCATTGAAATAATCCATGCAAATGCGGGCGAAATGGCCGACGCTGGTAAAATCGATATTCACCAGGGATTCGGAGCTGTTCACTTTTGCCTCGCCCAAAACAGGGACAGGGGATCGTGGTGACCGGTTCCATTCATAAATAAACGTGATGCCGCACGCCAGCAGGAATAGCGCAAATTGTCCGAACACCAGGTTGTAGCGTACCGTAGCCTTTGTTCTTTTGGTCAGCATCAATACAACAGCTGTAACTACGGACAGCAATAATCCCTGCCACAGCGAGTGGATCAGCATCCAGCTGAATGACTGGATGAAATGCTGTGCGGTTCCGGTTATTGCTGGCAGTTGCATGTCCGTTATTTCTCCATTTTATTTAGTAAGTCCTTTATTTTCCTGAGCTCATCGGCCGATGTCTTATCATTGCCCAGCAGCGCCACTACCAGGCTGCTCGGCGAACCGTCGTACATCGAATCCATAAACCGGCCGAGCATATTGCCTTTTACCTTCTCTTCTTCCAGCGCCGCACTATAGACGTGTTTCATGCTGCTTTCGTCACGATCGAGCATGCCTTTTTCTTTCATCACCTGCATCAGCTTTAGGGTAGAGGTATAGATCACCGCTTCCTTTTGCTCATTCAGCTTATCATGTACGAAGCGCACGGTTGACGGGCCGAATTTCCACAATACCTGCAGCACATCCATCTCCGTTTTGGTCGGAACAACTGTTTCGCCCGGGTCTTTTCTCAATGTCATAAGCCAAAGGTATGTATTAAAAACGTACGTTGCAATAGAATATGGTAAAATATTTTGTAAGTAATTGATTCTTAAGGAAATTATTTATATTTATTCAAAAATGTGAAACGTTATATCCTTGTCGTTATGAAGAAAATAGGCCTTATTATCCTGCTCTTGTCCAATACGGCATTCGCTCAGAAAATGCTGAAAAATGGCACCATTTATAAACAGCATCCATACATCGATACGATAAAGAAGATAGCAACCCTTTATGAAAAAGGCGATGCTAATGCTATGACCAGGTATTATGCGGATACCGTGCATATTTACGGAATGACGCGCTATAGCCCTGACACCGGCTTGATGGAAAAACATTTAATGCCAAAAAGCAAAGCATTAATGGAAGCTAAGGCCGGCTGGCAACAAGTTATAGACGGCTGGGAGAACATTAAGATGACCCCGCTGAGCCCGCCTGACGGGTTAAAATATGAAAATGCGCCGTTTACGGTGCAGTCCTGGTGGTTGTTGACGCTGACCAACAAAAAGACGCACAAAACGGCGGCAACAGAAATGGTGCTGTTCGATATGTTCAACAAGGACGGAAAGATCGCCGTCCAACTGGAATATTACGACCCGACGTCGCTGATAATGGCTATGAAGTGACGGCCTTAGTGTATTATTTACGCTTATTGCTGTTATTGTTTCAAAAGTCAAAATCGAACCATATAGCATCTGAATCGTTTATATTCACTATCATTGCTGCCGTTGATCAGGTTGCAAAGTGTATTATAACGACTAAAATAGCCAATGGCGTCTATCAGACCTTTCAAGGCAATTCGTCCGAACCCTTTATATGCCGACAGGCTGGTTCAAACCACGCCGCAGGTACAGTCTGTTGCAGGAGATATTTCCGATCCGGGCGGTTTGCCGGTATTGAAGATTGCGTTGGAAATTGGCGCGCGCCAAAGGCCCGAAACACCGGAAGGGCAGGCAAGGGCTTATCAGGATATCGACGAGGAAATGGAATTGCTGATGAGGGATGGACGATTACTGGCAGACAGTGAAAATTGTATATATGTTTACGAGGTGGTCCACCCCGGGTACAGGCAAACGGGCATTTGGGCCCTGACCGACCTGGATGACTATAAAAACGGAACGATCAGGACGCACGAGCTGACGTTTTCGGACAGCGTTCGGCGTATCAAAAATTACAGGAAGAACACGCGGCTCGAGGGCAGCCCGGTGCTGGTCACTTACAAGCCGCATGTCGCCATAAACCGTATTATTGCTGAAACTATCGGGCATGACGATAGTATGTCGCTAAGTTCGGATGGTGTTAGTCACATCCTTTGGCGGATCGACGATGAATCAACCCAGCGGGAACTGATCAATGCGTTCGCCCAGGTGAGAACAACTTACCTCGCTGATGGGCACCACCGGCTGGAATCGTCATCGAAATTGGCCGCTGAACAACGCGCCAATGGCGAAAGCGTATTCGATACTATAGCAACCCTGTATATGGCTACGGATCAGCTGCGTATCCAGGAGTTTAACAGGGTGGTGATACCTTCGGCGCCAATAGAGCCCGGCGACCTGCTGACCAAAGTGGCCGAACATTTCGAGGTGCTGGAAAGTGATGGTCCTGTACTTCCGCGCAAACAACACAAGATCGGCATGCGCGCAGGACGCAAATGGTTTGAGCTCTCACCACGCTTTGTCCCGCGGGGCAGTTTCGCATCTGCATTGGATGCGTCGATTTTACAGGAGCAATTGCTGGCACCGGTTTTTGGTATCGACGATCCGGTAAATGATACGCGGCTTAAATGTATTGGCGGCGCCGGCGCCATGAGCGAGATAGAAGCTATGCTGGGGCTTCACCCCGAAGCGATAGCATTCACGCTCTGCCCTTTGGATAACGATCAATTGCTAACGGTCGCCGATGCCGGCGAGATATTGCCGCCCAAGTCAACCTGGATAGACCCGAAAATACCCTTTGGTCTTTTGCTTTACCGGCATGAAGCATAGCAAGGCTTTAGCGGTATTTTGAAAAAAATTATTGAATTGGTTAAA
>JAFDZL010000473.1 GCA_018266935.1 Bacteroidota bacterium
CTTGTCGCCGGACGAAGTGCTGTATTTGGTATCTACCGTAATGTACGGAGGTGTAGTATTTTGTTTGATATTGATTATTGCAGCCAGATCGCCTTTGGAAAGGTTTTTCTCCATTTCATCCGCGCTCTGGTTAGTGACCAGGTTGGCGACTTTATGACTTTTAAGCCCGCGGTAAAAATCATTGGCGGTATCGGCGGTTTTGGCTACACCCACATCAGCCGTTATTGCCCGGCTGCCGATATTGGCAAACACCACGATAAATACCAGCGGGAAGGCAAGGCTGAATACCACCGCCGAGGGGCTCCTCAAAATGGACCTGAAACTGGCCTTCGCAATGGCGAGGGTTGCGCGGGTGTTGCTATATGATTTTTGGTTATCTGTCATTGGTCATTGTGTCATTAAGTCATTAGGTCATTGAGTCATTGGGTAGTCGTTCGACTGCAAACTGCCAACCGGCAACTGCAAACTACTCTTCCCGCCATTCCTTCCCGGTCAAATTGATAAACACATCTTCCAGGTTGGCCGATTTTACTTCTTTCTTCCGCTCAAAACCCGAGGCAACCAGTTTGTCGATAAAGGCATCCGGTGAATCGATCCCGACGATGCGTCCGCCGTCAACAAAAGCTACGCGATCGCAAAGCACCTCGGCTTCGTCCATGTAATGCGTGGTTATCACAACGGTTGTTCCCCTCTCGCGAATCTCTCGTATCAGGTCCCACAAATTGCGGCGGGCCTGCGGGTCAAGACCGGTAGTGGGCTCGTCGAGGAAAATAATTTTCGGATCATTTATTAATGTGGTCGCAATGGAAAAGCGCTGTTTCTGCCCGCCGGAAAGGTCCTTGTATTTGGCTTTCGACTTTTCTACCAGCGCCACCTTTTCAAGCATTTCTTTCGGCGTTTTTTTGATACCATACAGGCCCGAGAACAAAACGATCAGTTCGGAGAGGTTCAGGTTGGGATAATAACCCGCCGCCTGCAGCTGCACACCGATACATTTCTTAATGGCGTCAGGATTCTTATCAACTGAAAAACCGTTAACCATCACTTCGCCCGACGTCTTATCGCGTAGTGTTTCGATGACCTCGAGGGTGGTAGTTTTGCCAGCGCCGTTCGGTCCGAGCAGGCCGAATATCTCGCCCTCGTAAACATCAAAACTGATATCATTGACCGCGGTAAAGTCGCCGTACTTTTTAACCAGGTTCTTTACCGAGATGATGGGTTGTTTTGTCATGGGGTAAAAATGGGAACGAAAATTGAGATTTCAATATACTTTTCGGTGAAACACAGAATTTTTACGGTGAAGGAGGTTGGACGTTATACGCCTAAAGTGGATGATCAATTACCGTTGAGCATTTGCTTTACCGCGGGGTTTACAGCAGAAGGGTCAAGCTTTTCTGCAATTTTCAGGTATTTCCTGGCGCTGTCTTTCTGCATATAATAGCTATAAGCATTCGTCAGCAAACCATATAGTTGGCCACTTTTGGGATCGATAGCTAAAGCTTTTTTCAAACATGTGACACACGCTTCAAGGTATTTTTTGTCTTTTGTCTGGTAGAAAAGATTTCCGTAGCTCGTTGATTCATCTTGCAAAACCCGAACGTTGTGAGAGTCTATCTTCAGGTAGCGTTCAAAAAAGGGAATGGATTCTTTGAACTTTTGCTGCATGCCTAAAAGATCGGCGAAACCCCAATAGATATCTTTATTCAGACTGTCAAGCAGCCAAGCCTGGTTAAATCGCATCATCGCAGTATCCGCTTTTCCGGCTCTGAGGTATTGCCAGCCGCGCATTACGAAATGGTCGGATAACTCCATTCTGTTTTTACCGGTTTGGTCACATGTGGCGAGGAATTGTTTGTCGTCTTCGATTTGTTCCTTGCACTTTCTTACCCCACCATACATAGGTAGCTTATTGATATTTGGCAGACAATCCTGGGATTGAGCAGACGCAGTTAGTGCCAAGCAAATAAGGGTAAGTGAAATAAGATTTAGCTTCATGAAGCTAAGTTACAAAAATCTGGGATAGGTAATATCAGCTAAGCATACTTGCCAGCGACCGGGTGAAGGCTTCCGCACGTTCGAGCAAAAAATTGTAAAAAGTAACTAGTGTTTTCATGGATTTGGTAGCAGCGCAAAGTAACCGAAAGGATATTAAGGTTGTGGGAATTTTGTGTTAAGTAATTATTGTTTAATGTTAAACCGGCGGGTTATTGCTCACTTGGCTCCCCTCCCTGTTGCCAGGGAGGGGTGGGGTGAGTCAGAATATATGGTGAACCCGGTTATTTGACCAAATGCCCCAGCGAATGGATAACAGATGCCAGGTGCAAGGCGGTGTTGTGAACCAGGTGGAATAGCTGAATGAGCAATATCGTTTTCATCGTGTTGTTTGTTTTGACACCACAAATATGCCCTCACGTGCAGGAAACCGTGATATTTATTTGGCGAACGGCCGGAAATTGTCGGTGAACGGATGAACGGGCGGGATGAGTCGGTGAAAAACGCAGGTGATATATCTCTGTGAACTTTGTGCCTTCTCTTTACGGCCTCTGTGGTAAAAATTGACAGAATAACCACAGAGAGCGCTGAGATTTTCACGGAGAGGCACAGAGTTTTCTAAAAACAAAAAGGCTTGCATTGCTGCAAGCCTCAATTTTCTATTTCCATGGTCGGTTTCCTCACCGACCATCAATTACTTCATCAACTCGATAAAGTCATCGAATAAATACCGGCTATCGTGCGGACCGGGTGATGATTCAGGGTGATACTGCACCGAGAACGCTTTTCTGCCCTTCACACGGATGCCTTCGATGGATTGGTCGTTCAGGTTTACGTGGGTGATCTCCACTTTATCCGATGCGCGTACCGCTTCAGGCACAACACCGAAGCCATGATTCTGCGAGGTTACTTCGCAATGATCTTTAATGATATTTTTTACCGGGTGGTTCAAACCGCGGTGACCGTTGAACATCTTTTTGGTCGGTATATCATTAGCCAAAGCCAATAATTGATGCCCCAGGCAAATGCCGAACATCGGTTTCTCAGAAGCCAATATGTCTTTTACGGTCTGTACGGCGTAAGGCATCGCGGCCGGGTCGCCGGGGCCGTTCGAGATAAAGTAACCATTCGGTGCAAAGTCCTTTTCCATTTCTTCGAAAGTGGTTTTGGCAGGATAGACCTTGGCAAACACGTCGCGGTCGTCAAAATTGCGCAGGATGTTTTTCTTCACACCCAGGTCGAGTACCGCTACTTTGTATTTGGCCGACTCATCGCCGAACGTGTAAGTTTCTGTAGTAGAAACCTGCGACGAAAGTTCCAGGCCATCCATCGATGGAACCTCATCAAGCTTCTTTTTCAATTCATCAATATCCAGGATCTCAGATGAAATAATGGCATTCATCGCACCCTTGTCGCGGATATGGCGAACCAGCTGCCGGGTATCGATGTCGGAGATCGAAACGATGTTCTGCTCCTGGAAATAATCCTGGATCGACTCGGAGGCCTGCTTCCGTGTATAGTAAATATTATAGTTTTTGCACACCAGCCCGGCGATCTGGATATGGTTCGATTCAACTTCTTCTTTCGCGATACCATAATTGCCGATATGTGCGTTCGTCGTTACCATGATCTGCCCGAAATAGGATGGATCGGTAAATATTTCCTGGTAACCCGTCATGCCCGTGTTGAAGCAGATCTCGCCCGTAGTGGTGCCGATCTTGCCCGCCGCCTTGCCATGAAATACAGTCCCGTCAGCCAGCAATAAAACGGCCGGCAACTTGGTGAAGTTGGTGATCATAATAACAATAAATTGAATGGTTAATGTGCCGGTTCAACTGGTGTTCAGCTCCGTGATGACAGTTGTAAGAAGTGCAGTAAACAACTACCGGATTCACGGGCGCAAAGGTAGGGAGAAATTTCGAATTTCGAATATTCAATTTCGAATTTTATATAGCAAGGCGCGCGGCGGTCAGATTTTCATTTATTAATCCCTTTCATGCCGCCGTACTTGTCAACAATAGTTTTGAGTTGCGATATTGTTGATTGAATATAGCTTTGATCGGATTCAAACCCGAACTCTAATCGGTTATCACTATTACCGCTATTGATGTCGTAAAAATTTCCGGTAATTGAAATATGCCCGTTAGCATCGTAGATAAGATCAAATTTTAAATTTTCCTCATAGTTCATAAAGTAAATCTCACCTTTCAATATTTGATTTGCCTTAACTAATTGCTCATATAATTGATAAAATTCACCGGTTGACGTATACAAATACGATTTAACATAAAAAGCACCGCTTTTTATTTCTATTCCTGCTTTTGCGTCATAGCCACCCCAATGACCGGTCTGATCCGGAAATCCCCAAACGTCATCTATAATAATCTTGATAAAATTGGAACCACCTTGAATAGCAAATTCTTCCATAGTATGTAAAAGTAATTGTTTTATGCAGCTTAGGAGGCGGCTTTTACCTAATCCAACTGTAAATAAATTCGAAATTCCACATTCGAAATTCGAAATCACAAAAGAGTTTTACCTTTACCCAATATTTAAGCCATCACCATGTCCGTAACCAAAGAGATCAAACGGGTAACCACCAACAGCCTGCAGGAAATGAAAAAGCGCGGCGAACGTATCGCCATGCTTACCGCCTATGATTACTCCATGGCTGCCATCGTGGACGAAGCCGGTATGGACATCATTCTTGTGGGTGATTCTGCCTCCAACGTGATGGCCGGTCACGAGACTACGCTGCCCATCACTTTAGATCAAATGATCTACCATGCGCAGTCGGTTGTAAGGGCTGCAAAAAGGGCGCTTGTTATCGTCGATCTGCCTTTTGGGTCGTATCAGGGTAATTCAAAGGAGGCGCTTAACTCAGCTATCCGGATCATGAAGGAAGCCGGCGCCCATGGTGTAAAGATAGAAGGCGGGGTGGAGATCGGCGAGTCGGTAACGCGTATTCTTACAGCCGGTATCCCGGTAATGGGGCACCTGGGCCTCACGCCGCAATCCATCTATAAGTTCGGCACCTACACTGTCCGCGCAAAAGAAGAAGCCGAAGCGCAAAAGCTGCGTTCGGACGCTATCGCGCTACAAAATCTCGGGTGTTTCGGTATCGTGCTGGAAAAGATACCCGCAAAATTAGCCAAAGAAGTAACGGACAGCATTTCGATACCTACCATCGGCATCGGTGCAGGCAAACATTGTGATGGCCAGGTGCTGGTGATACATGATATGCTTGGCATTAACAAGGGCTTTAAGCCCAGGTTTTTACGCCAGTACGCCGACCTAAACAATGTGATGAATTCTGCGTTTAAGAATTATATCCGCGACGTGAAGGATAAGAGTTTTCCCAACGACACGGAACAATATTGATGTGCAGATGTGCGGATATGCAGATGTGCAGATGTGCAGATTAATTTTGCGATAGTTTAGGCCGCCTGTTAACCATGAACCACAAAGTCATAATCAAATATCACAATAAGGATATTACCGACGCAGATGTGCTTTATGAGGACAATCACCTGATAGCCATAAACAAGCGCGCGGGCGATGTTGTCCAGGCTGATGAGTCGGGCGACGAGCCGCTTGACGAAAAGGTAAAAAAATACATCGCCAAAAAATATGGCAAACCCAACGGCGCTTTCCTGGGTGTAGTGCACCGATTGGACAGGCCCGTTAGCGGCGTCATCCTGTTCGCAAAAACCAGCAAGGCGCTTGACAGGATAAACCAATTATTCAAAAGCCGCGAAATGCGGAAAACCTACTACGCCGTCGTTCGCAAAAAGCCCAACCCCGAGGAGGGTAATTTGGTGAACTGGTTAGTGAAAAATCCGGCCAAGAACGTTACCAAGGCCTACGAAATGGAAGTGGGCAATGGCCAGCGTTCTGAATTGAACTACCGCACAGTTGGGCAACTGGAAGGTTATTATTTACTGGAAGTAAACCCCATCACCGGCCGCCCGCACCAGATACGCGTGCAGCTGTCCACTATTGGCTGCCCTATCGTCGGCGACAATAAATATGGTTACCCCCGCGGCAGCCTGCGCAAAAGCATTTGCCTGCATGCCCGCCGCCTCCGTTTCGAACATCCCATCAAAAAAGAACCGATCGAGATCGTGGCCCCTATGCCTAAGGATGGTTTTTGGGAGAAGTTTGAGGGGATGATTGAGTAAGCAAACTTAAGTGCCCCCCTAAATTACTTTCTTACGATCGGTCTTAAAAGGCACTGCGGATACTTGATAATCGTCTTCGTAAACTATATAGCCTGGATTTTTTGTCGTGACAACTTCTACAACAATGGCATATTTATCTAAGACTTCCCTAATCTCATATATTTTCTTTATGTGTTCCTTAGCTGAATCTTTAAACCACGATAAAGAAATAGCTGCCGGATTTTTGTTAGAAGCATTAGAGAACCTATCTGGAGCCTCTAGGTTTGCGTTAAACCAATCTTTTAAGCTTTTTAATGTATGAACGTCTTCATCCGACGTTGATGGATGTTCGCGAATAAATCTTAATGCCTGAAAGACGCCCGTCTCAGGCTCATCATATTCATTGATGAATTGCGTGATAAATCTCAGGTACATCAGATTTGTTCTGATAAAGATACAAGTTTGTTAGGAAAAGCTTGGTGGGATGCTTAAGTAAGCAAAAAGGGGTGTCATACTGAGGCTCTCGAAGTATGAGCGCAACGGCTTTCGCCCGCATGTTTCGTTCCGATAACTATCGGGGCAATGTGACATCTGCGCGCTACTTGCCTTGGTTATAAGTTCTTTACCTTCTCCCAAATCCGCTCATCCACCCAAACCCCTTCTCTCATACTTTTCTCCCGCGTTTTCAGCGTATTCTCACCAGGATACAGAATATCATCACCCTCATGAAGTGGACGGCTGCTTTTGGCATAGGACAGTATTTGCTCAATCAACTCGTTATTTTTTATACCGATCGGTTTTATTGCGATAAATACTTGTGAAATACCGGCCTCCGGGCCTGCCTTAGTGATAGTCGCTGTCGAACGCCCCTGGCTTAAAACTGTTGCAAGTAAATCGAGCATTAATGATAATCCCGAGCCTTTCCAAAAGCCAATGGGCAACACGCGCTCCGATTCGAGTATAGCAGCCGGATCAATGCTCAAATTGCCTCCCTTATCATAGCCACCCGGCAACGGCAATTGCTCATTCCTGGATTTATAAAGGTTCAGCTTACCGATGGCGTATTGTGAAATGGCCATGTCCAAAACAACATGCCCCTCTTTTCTCGGGACGGCGATGATCAGCGGGTCGTTCGACAGCCGTGGCACAACGCCACCCCAGGGCGGCATGTTGGCGATGGTGTTGGTGAAAGAGATGCTGATCATCCCTGCTTCGGCCGCTTGCCAGCCATAAGTGCCGCCGCGCATCCAGTGGTTTGTGTTCTTAATGGCCACGCAGCCGATGCCATACTCATTTCCCAGTTCGATGGCACGGTTCATGCAGAATTTCGCGTTCAGCATTCCCGGGCCATACCGGCCGTCCCATTGTTCGAGGCTGCCGAAACCACCTACTTTTACCGGTTCCGCGTCCGGGATCACATGCCCGTCTCTGACATATTGAATAAATGCCGGAAACCGGTTCAGCCCGTGACTATGTACGCCATCGCGGCTGTTTTCGGCAAAGATTATTGCTACCTCATCGGCCTTGCTTTCAGTAAAGCCATTTGAAAGCAAAATTCTCTTGAATTCGGATTTCAAGTCTTTAAATGGGACGAGCATATACTAAGATAAATCAATCTTTCGGACTTCCGGACTTATGCGGTCCCGATAGCTATCGGGATTCGGACTATAAAGTCGCCATATCGATCACGAAACGGTAACGTACATCACCTTTGATCACGCGCTCGAAAGCTTCGTTGATATAATTCATCGGGATCACTTCCACTTCCGATACAATATTATGTTCGGCGCAGTAATCCAGCATTTCCTGCGTTTCTTTGATGCCACCGATCATGGAGCCGGCAATACTTCTCCGCTTGGAGATCAGGTTTACGGCTCCCAATGACGGTTCCTCCGGCGGGATCCCAACCAATACCATAGTTCCGCTGATCTTGAGCAACGGAAGATAGTCGTTGTATTGGTGTTGGGCTGAAACGGTGTTGATGATAAAATCCAGCGATCGTTCGGCAGCATTCATTTGCTCCTTTTCCCTGGTTACCAGGAAATGGTGAGCGCCCAGCTTTTCGGCATCCGCTTTTTTGTTAGGCGATGTGCTCAGTACGGTCACCTCGGCCCCTTTGGATACAGCAAACTTCACCGCCATGTGCCCCAGTCCGCCTAAACCAACAACGCCCACTTTATGGCCCTTGCCCATTTTCCAGTGCTGTATCGGCGACCAGGTGGTAATGCCTGCGCAAAGAAGCGGCGCTACGCCTGCCAACGGTAGTTTTTCCGAAACATGCAGCGTATAATTTTCATCCACAACGATCTGGTTCGAATAACCGCCGTAGGTCACATTGCCGTCCTTATCATAAGTGCTGTAGGTGAAGGTGGGGCTTTCATCGCAGTACTGTTCTTCGCCGGCCAGGCAGCTCGGGCAATGGCGGCAGGAATCCACGAATACGCCAACCCCGGCAATATCACCAACCTTGAATTTGGTTACATGATCACCCACTTTTACCACTTTACCTACGATCTCGTGCCCCGGAACCATCGGGAACATAGCGCCGCCCCATTCGTCGCGCGCCTGGTGGATATCGGAATGGCAAACCCCGCAATACAGTATTTCGACCTGCACATCGTGCGGACCTGCTTCGCGGCGTTCGAATTTAAAGGGCTCTAATGGGATAGCGGCTTTCGGCGCCGCATAACCTTTGGCTGGTATCATAAGTCTGAGGGTTTTGTTTGTGCAGAGCAAACTTATCAGATTGACGTTAAAATAATTGTAATCGAAATAACATATTGTAATTTTTACATTATCCATCGGGCCATAAACTAAAACCTGTTTTTAAAAGTTATATATGCTCATGCGGCGATTGGGCCGGATTTCCTATTTTTGAGCCGACTACATGAAAAAGAAGCTATTGCTGTTTGGTTTGATCTCCGGTGCGCTGTTTATTTTTACGACCAACTTTTCCTGTAAAAAAAACAATCAGAATTATCTGAACACGCTTTTGACGAACGGCCGCTGGCAGTTTGCATCGCTTGTGGTAACGAAATTCCATGGCGATACTACTATATCTACCGATACGCTGTACAGTAATTGCAACCTCACGCAGAATTTTACCTTCAACCCGAACGGCACCTGCAACTACACCAACTTCAGCTGTTTGCAGCAATCGGCCACGGGGCACTGGCTGTTTTCTAAAGATTACCTGTACCTCATGTCGGACATGAGCTGCCAGGACACTACAGCGCAAAGCGGCACATCGATCCCTTTTCAAAACGCACAGATCATCAACCTCGGGCAATATTCGTTAGTGCTCAAAACCGGTGACCTGGAACAATATTATGCTCCTAATCAGCGGAGAACGATCAATGTTTATGGATTTGTTCGCGTAAAATCACAATAGGCGATTGTTAAGAAACATCAAAATTTTATATTTGGGTCGGTGTAAAATCTGCACGAACGTTTTGTTTTTGGCTGACGTATAAATGGCCAACAAAATGCCTGTTTTGCAGTTAATTGCATAAACCCCAGCACATCAATGAAGAAAAGGATCGCTATTTTCGCTTCAGGTTCCGGTTCAAATGCCCAAAAGATAATGGAGCATTTCAAGCGTAACTCCGAGGCTGAAGTGGTTTTGATACTTACCAACAACCCGCAGGCCTATGTACTGCAGCGTGCCGATAATTTCGAAATTCCTTCTCACATATTTTCCAGGCACGAGTTTTACGACACGGACGACATCATCCGTCTGCTCAAAAACCTGCAGGTTGACCTGATCGTGTTGGCCGGCTTCCTGTGGTTGGTGCCGCCATCGCTGTTAAAGGCTTTTCCCAATCGCATCATCAACCTGCATCCTGCATTATTGCCCAAATTTGGCGGTAAGGGCATGTATGGAGATAACGTGCACAAAGCAGTGTTAGCCGCAAATGAAGAAGAATCAGGCATCACTATTCATTTTGTGAACGAAAACTTTGACGAAGGCGAAATACTCCACCAGTCCCGTTTCAAGATCGAACCCGGCGACACCCTCGAAATGATCAAATTCAAGGGGCAGCAACTCGAACACCAGAACTTTCCCAGGGTGATTGAGAACTTGCTGAAGAAAATGAAAAGTTAATATCGGGTTGAATAAGGAAAGGCGAATCTGATTTTAAATCAGAATATCTTCTTCAATGGTTATATTTGTAATGAATATAAGGCACATGTTATGAAAATTTCGAACGTTCATCCACCTCTCAGCAATATTCAGGCGGAACTCTTGAAAGTTTTCAGCGCTGATATTCCGGACGCCCATCTCGCGGAGCTAAAAAATATAATAGCCCGTTTCCTGCTCGATAAGGCCCGCGATAAAGCCGATGCTGCCTGGGATGAAAAAGGTTACACTGACGAGCAACTTAAGCGGATGCTGAATAAATAATTATGCCATCCCTCAAAATTGCGCTTGACACAAACGTATTGCTTCGGTCCTTTCCCGCCGCTCTTCGTATGCGATTATTTTGGATAAACTTTATGAAGGTGCTTATGACTTATACATAAGTAATGACATAATGCTCGAATATGAGGAAAAGATAACCGACCTTTTCTCAAAAGAGACAGCAGAACTAATAACCGGTGCGTTCTCATTGCTCACCAATGTAAGAAAGACAGATGTTCATTTTCATTTAAACCTGGTAGTTGCAGATGAGGATGACAATAAATTTACCGATTGTGCTTTTGCGGGTAACGTCCACTTCCTGGTTACAGATGACAAACATTTTAATCGATTAAAAACAATACCATTCCCGTCGATCAATATTGTGTCGCTTGAAGAATTTAAAAAAATGCTTGAGGACTAACTAAGTTAGTTGTCAAAGTCCATATTTACCCATTCCTTTCTCGAAATGATCAAATTAAAGGGCAGCAACTCGAACACCAGAACTTTCCGAGGGTGATTGAGAACTTGCTGAAGAAAATGAAAAGTTAGAGTTATTCTTTAACAAAAGTCAGATCAATGCCGGTAGAGTTTGCGGTGGTAGGACCATCGCTGGGATACAAGTTTAAAGTATCATGCTTAATAGTAT
>JAFDZL010000474.1 GCA_018266935.1 Bacteroidota bacterium
ACAAAAACCCGCAACACCTTCGCAAAGCTTACATTTTTGAACGAATACCCCAAAGCTGCATTATCCAGGCGAAGGAACGAAGCGTTTTGGAGCCAAAGATCGGATGCGACCGTGGCATCCTTTATGCCATTTGTGAGAGCTTCTTTTGTTACGTTATTCTGTGGCAGCCGGGTGACCGTCTCGATATTAAGTAAAGTATTATTGAAATTTTTCTGACCATACACGCCCCTTAAAACGAACGATAAATTCCAGTTTCCATAGTCAAAACTATTGGTTATGCCATAGTTAAATTTAGGGGCGGGATCAACGTAATATCCCTGTGGATTCGGGTTTTGTTGTATCGTCTTGCCGTCAAAGGTCTGGTTACCCTGGGCATCCGTGCCTGTGTAGTGCGGCAGATAGAATACATAAGGGCTATAACCGGTTTTTAAGAACGTAATAGGACTTGAGCTTAATCCCCGCCCTTGCGCTTCGCCTTGGGGTATGATGAGATAGTCAAATTGACTTGATAAAGCAGTAGAGATAAATGTGATCTGGCCGTAAGCCGTCCAGTTTAATTTCCGACCCGATATGATCCGGCCCGATAAAGCGATTTCAAGACCCGTATTGGTCAGCGAACCGATAGTAGGTGCATTCAGGTTAGACCCAAAATCAACAATGAGATTTTTTGACTGATCATTAAAATAATTTACATCGCCCGATATCCACCCATTGAGCAATGAAAAGTCTAACCCTATATTCGTACCGTGTGTTTGTTCCCATATCGATGAAGGAATGCCATTAAACGCCAGGGAATTTCCTGAAACGCCATATCCTGCCTTTAGTTTGATATCGGATATCCATTCAACGTTTGTTAACAGGTCCTTCTTAAACCTGTAAGCTAAACTAACAGAAGGGTAAGCCCCCGGCTGATAGGCGGGTGCGGCTAGTGTTGAATTGTCTTTCCGCAACGCTGCAGCAATATACAAACGCTCGTCATAACTATACGCGGCCCTGGCAATAAAGGACTTTAATTTATAATCTTCCTTAAACGTACCGCTGGAGGTTGAGCCGGCACTGGTGTTCGCATAATCGCTATTGAAAGCGTAACTGTTGTATTCATAAGCCGCCAGCAAATTCACCGTGTTTTTACCAAGGGTCTTATCGTAGCTGATATGGGCATCGGCATTGTAAGTGTGTGCGTCCTCATCGGACGTTCCGGACAAACTCGCGTTTCTGTCTATTGGAAACGCAGGGATGAATCCGCTTCCGTTTATTTTGTTGAGATCAGCTGATGCCAGTACGCCTATCTTCAGGCCATCTATAATCGAATAATCAACCGAACCGTTGATCAAATTTAGATGCTCTTTATCACCGAAAGCTTCTTCTTTAAAGTGTTCGACGGGGTTCTCCTCGTTAAAATCTGAAAACTCTTAATACGCCCCGTCGGGATTCTTGACAGGATTTGTTGGCGGGGCATTAGGCACGTAGCCTAAGTTGCGGTAATCGATATAATTGCGCGTAGTATTCACATTCTGAATGCCGGCTTTTACGTCTAATTTATCGCCAAGGGGTTTCAGTTCAAAGTTAAAGCGTAATCCCAGTTGTTCTTTACCATTGTTCTGGATAATACCATCCTGGTCCTGGTAATCAACTGCACCCAGGAAAGTAAAAATATTGGAACCACCTGAAACCGATAATGAGTTCCGATCCTGGATAGCCGTGCGGCCAATCGCCTTCTGCCAGTCCGTGTTAGCGCCTTTATTGTAAGCGTTCGTATTTATGCCCATCTGCGAGATCGCGTTCAGATATTCAGGCGCGTTCAGCAGATCATAATATTTACTCTGGGTGGCGGCGCCCACCAGCCCATCGTACGAGATGCGAATCTTGCCAGTGGCGCCTTTCCGCGTTGTTACGATGACGACACCATTCGCCCCACGTACGCCATATATAGCAGAAGCAGATGCATCCTTTAAAACGGTATAGGAAACAATCTCATCGGGCGGAATGCTTTGGAATTCGGAGGCGTCATCCAGGATTACCCCGTCTACTACAAACAACGGTGATAAATTCCCCAAAAATGACGATTGACCCCTTATACTGATCTGAGCGTTTTGATTGGGGTCGCCGCCCGGCTCAGTTATTGTTAAACCTGCAACTTTGCCTGAAAGTTGATCAACAGGATTGAAAATAGCGCCTTGGTTGAAGGTTTCAGGCGTTGCTGTAGTTACCGCTCCCGTAACGCTCTTTTTTGATTCCAACCCGTAGCCGTAGCTTATTTTGGTTGTATCGGGGGACTGAGCATTGAGATTTTGAGCAATAACAGGTACGATAACAAGGCTTAAAGCGATGGCGCAGCCGGTTCTGATAAGATTTCTAAAGCGCATACTCAATGTGAAAAGGTTGATTGATGCCCCAAAGAAACAAAATTTAGTTGATTTTCATAGTATCAACTTTGCACAGGAAATCCATTCGGTAGTTAACTTATTCCTTAATCTTAAAGGCGGGATTGTGCGCGATTTCCCAAAGGTGCCCATCGATGTCCTTAAAATGCCCCCCATAGCCTCCCCAGAAAGTTTTTTGGGCCGGTTTGACGATCTTCGCACCGGCTTTTTCGGCCTGCTTCATTATCGCGTCAACTTCTGCTTCTGTATTTACCAGATGTCCAACCGAAAATTCGGTCCCGCTTTCGGGCCGCATTTCCAGGCCGCTGTCCCAGGCGAGGTTTTTTCTTTCGTAAAGCGATACCATCATTCCGCCGTCGAGATCAAAAAGTACTATTGCTCCCCGCTCAAATTCGGTTCCGATAATACCCTTTGACTGCCAGCCAAAGGCGTCGCGGAAAAACTTTAAAGATTTTTCCAGGTCATTTACGCCAAGGGTCAGAAAATTGATCCGCTGCTTCATACCTGTGAAATAGCGGAATACGCTTTTTTGTTTGAATTACGTATTGGCTATTCTCGATGGCGCCAGTCCGTACTGTTTTTTGAAAGCGAACGAAAAGTGCGACAGATCTTCAAAACCGAGATCAAGGTAGATATCCGATGCGGCCCGGCCTTTTTCTTTAATAAGGTAATGCGCTTCCTGCAAACGGCGCTGCTGCAGCCAGCGGCTTGGCGTAGCATGATATATCTTTTCAAAATCGCGCTTGAAAGTAGCCAGGCTGCGGCCAGTGAGGTAAGCAAAACGACCGAGTCCGACATTGAAGTGAAAATTCTTGTTCATAAAAGCTTCCAGGTCTATTTTTCCCGGTTCGCTAAAATCGAATAAGATGTCCTTCATATCGGGGTTGACTTTCAGCAGGACGAGCGCCGCTTCTCTCAGTTTCAATTCAATCAACGCGGAATCATTAATGCCGTCAAGCAGCATATAGGGATCAAGGGAAGCGAAATAGCTCTTATATAGAGGATCTGGTTTTGGTTCTAAAACGGCGCTGCCATTGACATGCTTATCTGACCGGTAGCCTGTCTCCATACTTAAATTGCGTAAAAAAGATTGGTCGAAATGAACGGACAACGACTTAAACTCGCCGCCTTCGGGCGGCAGTTTATTAAACTTCACCAAATGATTGCGCCGGGCAAAACGGAAATCGCCGGAGTTGAAAACATATTCGCGTTCGCCATCGTTCATGATCATCGTTCCCGCAACCTGGTAAGTGAATACATGATCGGGGATAAACTGCTCTCCTTCCCTGCTACGCGCAACGTAACAGGAATAAGCTATTGGTGACTTTTTATCGGCTGCGGACATTCTGCAAAATTAAATAAGATGATTTAAGACCAATGCCATCTTATATAATCATAGGACGACATTGGTCTATATTTTTATTTACCTGTTCCAAAAAAAGACTTACCAAGCCCGGTTTGCGTAAAATCGACAGCATCGTCGGCGTTGGTGGATGTGCTGACCGGCAGCCACTTGTCCAGTTCCTCGTTTCGCGCTATGGTCGCCTGTTTTACCATCGCCACCGCCTCGCCTCCCAGTAGCAGGTGTACCGGCGGCTCGGGATTGTTAGCCAGTTCGATCATCACCCTGGCAGCCTTTGCCGGATCACCCATCGGAACGAAATTGCCGCTGCTGAACAGTGCTTTTCTGGTTCCGACGGTCTCTTCGTAGCCTTCGACATCCGGCGGATAGCTCAACGACGCGGTGGCCGCCCAATCGGTACGGAACCCGCCCGGTTCAACACTCGTAACCCATATACCCAGGGGCTTCACTTCCTTGCCCAGCGCTTCAGTGAAGCCACCCAAACCGAATTTAGCCGCCTGGTAGATCGTGAGGCCGGGATTGCCTACCCTGCCGCCTATCGAGCTGATCTGCAGTATTCTGCCCGAACGCTGTTTACGCATGTAAGGCAATACTGCCCTGGTGATCTCTATCGGGGCGTAAAGGTTTGTTTCCAGCTGGCTGCGCACCTGTTCGTCGCTGTATGCTTCGGTCGCGCCGATAATACCAAAACCAGCATTATTGACTAAGACATCTATCTGGCCGAACTTTTTAATAGTACTTTCAACGGCGGCAACGACCTGTGCTTTATCGGTCACATCCAGCTTCACCGGATAAATAAGATCCGGGTATCGTTCAACCAGGTCATTTAATGTTTCCGGGTTGCGGGCGGTTGCGGCAACCTTGTCACCGCCTGCCAAAACCGCTTCTGTGAGGCTTCTGCCCAATCCGCGGGAGCTGCCTGTTATAAACCAAACTTTACTCATTTTTCTTTTCATTTTTGTTGAGTCAAAGGTCGCGACAAAACGCCCCGGCCGCTTTGTTGAAAAGGTCAAATTGCTTTGTTTAAAAGCTCAGTTTGAAGTGGGGGGGGTGCGGAGGTACAGCTGTTTAAATGCTTCCTTAGTGTATTGAAATAAAGTCGTCGGTTATCGACTTTATGCGACATGCCTGTACACTAAGGAGGCGTTTAAACAGTAAAATCGGCAAGATTCGGTTGAAAATGGTAAATTGTGGTAATATCGCAGCAATTCTCAGTAATCGGCTTCTTTTTTGTGTACATTCAGTCGCAATCTAATTGACTGTAGTTCAAATAATTGTGGTTTTAATGTTCACAAAGTACGCTGAGTTGATGCATTTTCGGGCCTTAGTGTAAATTACATCGCATTAAAAAATAAATGCTTACTTGCCAAATATCGTTCCGGGATGCACGAACATGAACAGTAAGTGTGTAAAGGTGATGGATTAAAAAGTCATTTACACATCTGCATATCACATCGCTCCTTCTATCAGTTCCCCGTAAAACTCGCTGATGTTCATTCCGGCGGCCCTTACCTGCTGTGGTACCAGGCTGTTCATGGTTTGGCCGGGCGTAGTGTTGATCTCGATGAAATAAAAATTGCCGGTGCTTTCTTCGATGATAAAATCCATTCGCGTCATCCCCTTACAGTTGAGGCGCAGATAGACTTCGGTGGCTATACTTTCTACCAGTTCTCTTTGGGCTGCGGTCAGATCGCCCGGGGTTATCTCCCTCGAGACACCTGAGGTGTATTTAGCCTCGTAATCGAAAAACTCTTTCGAACTGATGATCTCGGTTGCAGGGAGTACGACAATATGGCCTTTCAAACGGACGATACCCGCACTGAACTCGCGCCCCTTTATAAATTCTTCCACAAGGATCTGGTCATCTTCCTGGAAAGCCCGTTCCAGTGCTTCAGGCAACCCCGCAACGTTATGGACTTTGCTCATGCCCACACTGCTTCCGCCATTGTTCGGCTTGATGAACAGCGGGAATTTAAGCATAGCGGCGATTGTCGATACATCATGCAAATCGCTTTTGAACAATTGTAGCGAACGCGCGGTATTGAGCCCGTGAATGCCATGAACGATCGCCTTCGTATAAGCTTTGTTCATCGTGATGGCCGATGTCGTAGCATCGCAGGTGTTGTAGGGAATGCCCAGCATATCGAAATAGCCCTGAAGTTTACCGTCCTCGCCGGGCGACCCGTGTACAGTAATGAAAGCGAAGTCAAACTCTATCTTCTTTCCCTCAAGGTGCAGGCTGAAATCGTGTCTATCAACTAAAATCTGCTCATTACCGGACTGATAAAACCATTTGTCGCGGGCAATAAGTATAGTATAAACATTATATTTAGACTTATCCAGGTTTTCTGCAATGTATTTGGCGCTGTTGACCGATACTTCATATTCACCGGTATATCCTCCGGCTAAAAGGGCGATGTTTTTGATTGACATATCTTGATTTCGAATTTCGAATTTGGAATGTCGAAATTAATTATAAAAGTCCTTCCATTGGCAAGCTATCGACAATTTGTCTTTGTAATACCTAAATCCGAAATTGAAAATTCGATATTCGAAATAAATCAACTATGTTTGATACCTGAATATCCTCGCAGGTTCGATGAGTAAATTTGGCTCTTATTTAAAAACAAAGAATTTCCGTAATACTATCCTTTTAGCCATCGGCTCGACCATCGTGGTTCTTCTGGTAGCTTTTTACAGCCTTAATTATTATACGCGTCATGGTTCGGGCATACCCGTCCCAAAGATTATTGGCATGCAGATCAATCGCGCGCTGGATGTATTGAAGGAACAGGGTTTTGGAGTGAGTTTAGACTCCGTTTATGTACTCGACCAGGCGCCTGGCACTGTGGTTGAGCAGGACCCGGATGCGGGCACTTATGTAAAAGAGAACCGCGTGATCTACCTGAAAATAGTCAAAAACCAGGCGCCGGCAGTCGCATTGCCCAGCATACTGGATGAGCCTTATATATCTGCCGTTGCTACTATCTCCAATTATGGTTTGAAGGTGGGCGATACCACCTATCGGCCCGATATAGCAAAAGATCATGTGCTTGAAGTGCGTTTCGCCGGCCAGGCTATTCAACCGGGCACCAAAATTCCGAAGGGATCGAAGATCGACCTGGTTTTGGGCGATGGTGCGGGCGCAAGCGAGGTGGATATACCGGATATTGTTGACCAGGACCTGGATGCCGCGAGATTTGCACTGAAAGGCGCGGGCCTGTCGCTTGGTAATATTACCTACCAGGGTGCCATTACCGATTCGGCCAATTTGGTTGTGGTTGCCCAAATGCCTATGAAGACAGATTCCATAACGAAAGTTCCCATTGGTACCAAAGTGAACGTGATCGTGACCCAGGGCAAAAAGCAATGATGGACATCAGCGCCAGCGAGATGGCCGAACGATTGAAACAATATGAGCCTGCGAATATCCTGGATGTCCGCGAGCCAATAGAATTTCATACCTGGAACATCGGTGGCGTAAATATCCCTCTCGGCACCCTGGAACAGGATTTGGACCAGGTGGAATGGAATAAAAACGACGAAATTATCGTTGTATGCAGGGCCGGGATACGAAGCGCTACGGCAAAATCGATTCTGCGGCTGAACGGATTTAAAAATATCAGAAATTTGACCGGCGGATTGCTGGCATTGCAAAGGATACGATCATAATGGAGCAGGGAAAAACCTCATCAAAAAAATACAGGAAAACTATTATAACGGCCGGCGTCATCGTTGTGGTGATCCTGGGATACATGGCCTTGTCTTTTTACCTGAGATACTTTACGGCCAATGTGACCGGCAAACAGGAGTACCTCTATATCCATACCGGGGCAACTTATAATGACGTGTTCAAATATATACAGGACGAGGATATCGTAAAAGATGCGGGCTCGTTTGATGCCGCAGCCGAGGGCATGCATTACAAAACTCGCGTGAAACCCGGACGTTACCGTTTGAAAGAAGGCATGACCAACCGCCGGCTGATCAATATGCTGGCCTCGGGCTCACAGGAAGCGGTAGAATTATCATTCCACAACCTGCGCCAGAAGAAAGACTTTGCGGGTTTTGTGTCTAAAAAATTGGAGGCCGATTCCGCATCGATGATACACCTGCTGGATTCGCAGCAATTCGTCAAAAAATATGGTTTCGACACGGCGAATGTTTATGCCATGTTCATTCCCAATACTTACCAGGTTTACTGGAATACATCGCCTGAAAAGTTTTTCAAGCGGATGTATGGTAATTATGAAAAGTACTGGACGCCTGAAAGGAAGCAAAAAGCCGCGGCGCTGAACCTGTCTCCTATCAAGGTTTCTATCCTGGCTTCGATCGTTGACGCAGAAGCGCTGCACGATGACGAGATGCCAACAGTAGCAGGTTTGTACCTGAATCGCCTCAAAAAAGGCATGAAACTGGAGTCGGACCCAACGCTTATTTTCGCCCTCCAGGACTTTACCATCAGGCGGGTGCTCAATAAGGACAAAGAGGTCAATTCGCCTTATAACACTTATTTGCACACCGGCCTCCCTCCCGGCCCGATCATGATGCCGTCGATGAACGCATTGAATTCAGTATTGGATTATAAAAAGTCTGATTACCTGTATATGTGTGCAAAGGCTGATTTTTCGGGATACCATGCTTTCGCCACTAATATGGACGATCACCTTAAAAATGCAAGGCTATACCGCGAAGCGCTCGATAAAAGAAATATCAAAAGGTAATGTTTGAACATACCACCAAACTTCGTGTGAGGTACGGCGAGACCGACCAGATGGGTTATATGTACTATGGCAACTATGCCGAGTTCTATGAGGTGGGTCGCGTGGAGATGCTGCGCAGCCTCGGCATGACCTACACCGAGATGGAGGCGTCGGGAATTATGATGCCGGTTCTGGAATTGAAATGTAAGTACATTAAACCGGCTTTGTATGATGAGGAGATCAGTATTAAAGTAATCATGGACAAGATGCCAGGCGTAAGAATTCACTTTAAATACGAGCTGTATAATCCTCAAAATGAGTTGATTAATATTGGAGAAACTTTGTTGGTTTTCGTCAATATGAAGACCAATCGCCCCTGCCTCCCGCCACAGTATTTTATAGATGGACTGAAGCCGTTTTTTCAGTAGATTTGATATAAATGGATTGGCTTCACCGGTTTCTGCGGCGATTTGTGCTATATAGGTACCTTGTTGAATGTACCAAATACATCGGGTTCCCCGGTTTCAGGCCCATCTCACTATATACGGTTCTCATCTTCTTTTTTGAAGAATTAAACCAGGGCACCGTTACCAATAAGGCATCCTCACTGGCATACAATTTTATGCTGGCGCTTTTTCCGGCGACGATATTCCTCTTTACGCTCATTCCTTATATACCTATTAAACATTTCCAGGACAACCTGCTCACCCTGATGTCGCAGATTATGCCTGCGGATGCGTTCAGCGCCTTTCATGATACCATTATCGAGATAGTAAAGAAAAAAAGCGGCGGACTTTTTTCATTTACTTTTCTAACTACTTTACTTTTTGCAACCAACGGCGTAGATAGCTTGATGCAGGCATTCAACAAGTCCTCGCTTCAGCCAGAGACCCGGGGATACTTTCGCAGGCGCTGGGTGGCGCTGGTGCTCACCATTGTGATCAGCATGTCGCTTTTGGTGGCGGTGGCGATCATGATCGGGGGCAGTAAGTTATTGACTTATCTGCAGCTGCATATTGCCAGCAGGGCACATGCCTGGTACGTGGTCATCGCCCTATCGAGATGGATCGTTGTAATTGTCATTTTCTTTACCACGGTATCGCTTCTTTACCGGTATGGCCCGGCCCACCAGCAGCGTTGGAAGTTCCTTAGCCCGGGCTCTATTCTTGCTACGTTATTGGCGATCTTAACCTCGCTTGGCTTTACTTACTATATTAACAATTTTTCCTCTTATAATAAGCTTTACGGCTCTATCGGCACGCTAATCGTGGTAATGATCTGGCTTTATCTCAATTCATTGATCATACTTATCGGCTTCGAGTTGAACGCAAGTATTGAACTGTCCAAGCGCTCGATCAAGATCGTTAAACCTAAATTCAATACTTTTCGGACCCCGCCAACTGAAAAGCTGGAAAAGTAATATCAACTGCCTGTATATTGTTTTAGCAGCGTTACAAATTCGGTGATGTCTTCTATTGTGTTGTCGAATGAGAAAATTAAGCGTACTTCCTCTTTGGCGTCGTTCCAATAATAGAAATATGCGTGTTGCTGCATTTTAGCATGTAATTCTGGCGACATATTCAAAAAAACAGCATTGGTTTCAACTGGGTGAGCGATCTTAACCCCGGATATCCCCGCAACTTGTTTTTCAAATTCCTTCGCCAGACCATTGGTATATACCGCGAGTTTCTTCCACAGGTCGTTTTGCAGTATGGCTTTGAATTGCGCCGCAATGAAACGGTTTTTTGAGGCCAGTTGCATGCTTCTTTTCAAATGGTATTTACGTGAACCACTGGCGTCTTTGCTAAAGAAAATAACCGCCTCACCAAACATCATCCCGGCCTTGGTACCGCCCAGTGTCAGGATATCAATGCCCGTTTCGCGCGTCATTTCCCTTAAAGAGGCATCCAGGAACGGTGCAGCATTAAAAAATCGCGCGCCGTCAACATGCAGCAATAAGTTATTCTCATTACAGATCGCTTTGATTGCCTGGAGTTCTTCCGTAGTGTAAACCGTTCCATATTCCGTTGGCTGCGTTAATGAAACAATACCGGGCTGTGGGTGATGTATATCCCCTGCCCTTTTGATCGCTGCTTTCAGATCAGCGGCCGCTATCTTTCCGCTTTCTGACCTTATCGCGTACAGTCTGCAGCCCGTAAATGATTCGGGCGCGGTTGATTCATCGACGTACAAATGCGCTACGTCCGAGCAAAAAATCGAATTGAACCTCGCGGTCGCCGCTCCCAGGCCAAAGTTATTAGCGCCGGTACCGTTGAAGGTAAAATAAACCTCAATGTCATCTCCAAAATGTTGTTTGATAACGGCTATCGCTTCTGCCGTATAGGTATCATTGCCATAAGACGGTGCGGCGCCGGTATTCGCGTCGGCAAGTGCCTGCATGATATCTTGTTGTACGCCGGCATAGTTCTCGCTGGCGAAATTGATCTTGTTCGTGTTATTCATTTGATTTCTTATGAAGATACTTGATAGCGGTATGCAATATTACATCATTTCCGGGTTTTTGGTTACTTACATCAACCATTATAGCAGGATTATAGAATTCTCTTGGCAAACCGTTTACGTGATAGAGCTTTTCCGTCGCAATGTTGAAGCCGATTTTCGTGTTCGGCATTTCAAATCCATCGACTGCGCCATTCAATCGGGCCAACTGTGTTCCGATTACCGTTGCACGTTTCATACCGTCAAACGCAATGGTAATGCCTTCGGCGATGCTGCCTGTCCAGTGGTCGGCTAAAACCACGACTGTTTTGGTATAAGTTTTTCTCCTGGGCGAAACGATCTCTTTCCAACTGCGTTTAATGCCGGTTGCTTTTTCTTCGGCGTACAGCTCATGTTTTTGATAGAATTGCTCCTTGGTAATGAAACGACCAAGTATCGCCCGTGCAACGGACGTGTTACCCCCGCTTGGCGTTTCCCTTAAGTCGATAATAAGCGCTTTAGTGTTCAGCATCTTATCTAAAACACTGTCAAACTTTGCGATCATAACGTTATCAAACAGATAATTGTTGATCCTGATATAGCCGATATCATCAATCATTTTTGACTCGACGAACCCCGTATAAGTAACGTGCTCGAGCATCAGGCCTCCCCTGTCGGGAAAATAGTCGGCAACTTTGCCCCCGCTTTTTAAAGTGATCTTACGCGATGAATTGTGATCGCCGTTGAGTGCGAGCCGCAAGGCAAAGCTTTTTGATTCATTGTTTACAGTATGCGGCAAAAATGCAGCAACAGCCTTTTCTACAGGAACATCGTTGACAGACACGACCTCCATTCCTGCTGTGATACCTGCTTTTTCAGCGCCAAAACCTTTCCGCAAC
>JAFDZL010000475.1 GCA_018266935.1 Bacteroidota bacterium
CGATGGCCTTTACTTCCTCGGCGCTTAGCTTTATGCTCGAGAATTTGTCGAAGCCGGTCATTTTCACGGGTTCGCAATTGCCCATCAGCGCGGTTCGTACCGATGCGAAGGAAAATCTGATGACGGCGATCGAGATCGCCAAAGCCAAAAAGAACGACCGCGCGCGCGTACCGGAAGTATGTATCTACTTTGATTACAAACTATTCCGCGGTAACCGCGCATTCAAATACAATTCCTCCAAATTCGAGGCATTCCGTTCGCCGAACTATCCTATACTCGCCGAATCGGGTGTGCACCTCAAATTCAGCCTCAACGACATTCGTCACCCAATTGAAGGCCCATTGAAGGTTCATAAACGCCTGGCAAGCGATGTGGCTGTATTGAAACTTTATCCGGGCATCAGCCCGAAGGTTGTTGAGAATATCCTGAACGCCGACGCGCGTGGTATCGTGATGGAAACATTCGGCGCAGGGAACACGACAACCGACCAATGGTTTATCGACCTGCTTAAAGGCGCCATCAGCGAGGGTAAGGTCATACTGGATATTTCACAATGTAAAGTGGGTACCGTAGAACTCGGCCGCTACGAAACCAGCAAAGAACTGAAAGATATGGGCGTAGCCAACGGCTATGACATGACCTACGAAGCCGCCATCACCAAAATGATGTTCCTGCTGGGGCAATACGAAGATCCGATGATCATTAAAGAATTGCTGGAAACGGATATGCGGGGGGAGTTGACGACTTCCTGATCTGCGTTAAAATTTGTTAAACTTCATCAGCGTCAAATTTTTTTGCACAGGATAGACTTATCTTAGTTATAAATCTTCGTCCATGCACAAAACTTACTTCACACTGGCGTTCCGCAATCTGTGGAAGCGCAAAACGACAACCGCAATAAATATTATCGGGTTGGCCGTTGGGTTGGCGTGCTGCGCTTTGGTGTTCCTGTATTTTCAGCATGAACTGAGTTTCGATAAAGGGTTCGATAACCGCGATGATATTTATCGCGTCACATCTACTTTCAAGGATGGCAGCAGCGCGCCGACTGTCGGCCTGCCCTTTGCCAAATACCTGAAAGGCGAGGTGCCGGAAGTTTTAGACGTCGCCCGTATGGACCCGACTGTCGGCAGCGTGATCGTAGAGGCGCAGGGTACCGCTGACCCGGTACCTTATGTGCAGGATTCCGGCTATTGGGTCGATCCAAACTTCTTCGGTTTATTGTCATTCCATTTTTTGTACGGCAACCGCTACGCCGCTTTTTCTGCGCCAAATACCATTGTTCTTTCGCAATCGTTGTCTGAAAAGCTTTTTAAAGGAATTTATCCCATTGGCAAAACCCTGAAAGTCGGAACGGTTATTTATACTATCACAGGCGTTTTTAAGGAAGATTTCCTGAACCACATTCACGCAGACTTTTTTGCCTCGAATAATAGCGATGTCATTCGCCAGCAGATGGCGAATAATAACAGCTGGGTGGTAAATGATAATTTTTATACGTACGTCAGGCTTAAACACAACGCGAATATTCCGCATGTGATCGCAGAACTAAATGCCTACCTGCAGCGTCACGCCGGCGATGAACTCAAATCACACAGCGATCATATTACTAACTCGCTACAGGCCCTAAATGATATTCATCTCCACTCATCCGATTACCAGGATTATTTAGCTTATAAGCAGGGGAATATCAAATATCTGTATGTGCTGGCATCTATCGCATTTGTTATCCTGCTGCTGGCTTCCATCAATTACATGAACCTGTCAACCGCCCAGGCGCTCGGCCGTGCGCGCGAGGTTGGCGTACGCCGCGTGTTAGGCGCTGAAAAGAAGGTAATTCGCTATCAGTTTTTGGTTGAAACCACGGTTATCAGCGTTTGTGCGCTGCTCGTTTCAGTAGGACTTGCACTGCTGTTCCTGCCGGTGTTCAATCAACTAACAGGACAAACATTATCTTTCCTGGCGCCAGAAAATCGTACACTCATTTTATGGATGATACTGGTTACCCTCATAACCGGGTTAGCGGCAGGGTTGTATCCGGCATTTTACTTGTCGGCGTTCAATCCAATCATCGTACTGAAAGGAAAAATATCCGATTCCCCCGGCAAAATGAACCTCCGCAAAGTGCTTATCGTTTCGCAATTCGTGCTTTCTACAATGCTCATTTTTGCAACTATTGTAATTTGGGACCAATTGCATTTTATGCTGAATACCAAACCCGGCTTCGACCAGGACCAGCAATTGGTATTTAACCTTGCAGGAAACCAGGCGCAAAGAAACGGCGCTGTGCTTGCACGCACACTCTCTGCAAATACCAATTTCAAATCAGTGTCCGTTGCGACCGCGCCTTTGGTGTCGGGCGACATGAACCTGTATGCGGCTAACAAAACGATAGCTGATAAGCAGAATGTTTTCTTTGACTTTGCCGATCCGAATTATTTGAAGACAATGGGCTTGCAACTGATCGCCGGGCATAATTTTGAACCACAGTCATTCACCAATACCAATATACTTGAGGATTCTGAAATTCACGATTTTGGCAAGCAGGTGATCCTGAATGAAGAAGCGGCAAAGGAATTGGGGTTTGATCCCTATAAAGCTGTCGGCAATTATGTGAGTCATTTGCACAATGGCATTGTTTATACTTACCAGGTTGTGGGCGTAGTTAAAAACTATCATTATTTTTCCTTGCATGCAACTATCGGCCCTTGTGCCATTATGAATGTGAACCCCTTGCGGTGCAGTACGATCATCGCCAAAGTATATGGTAAAAAGGCCGAGACGGCTATTAAGTACGCATCAGCGGAATGGCAAAAACTAAACCCGGATACGCCTATCGCCTACGATTTTTTGGATAATATTTTCAAATCCGATTATATCCAGGACCAGCGCCAGCAGCAGATGATGGAGATATTTTCAGGCCTGGCTATTTTTATTTCGTGCCTGGGTTTATTGGGATTGATCACTTATTCAGTTACCCAGAAAATAAGGGAGATCGCCGTTCGTAAAGTGATAGGCGCCAGTGTACAAAATATCGTCATGCTCTTCTACAGGCAATATTTCAAACTGATAGTTATCGCTAACCTGATCGCCTTACCAGTGGCCTGGTACTTTATGCGTGGCTGGCTGATCAATTTCCCCTATCACGTCAATATCAGCTGGTGGATGTTTTTGATATCGATACTATCGGGAGTAATAGTCACTTTTTGTACCATAGCATTGAAGACTATCAAGGCGGCTAACGCAAATCCGGTGGAAAGTTTAAGGTCTGAGTAAGTTTATGTTTCAATCGCCGGTTCTTGCCGGTTGTCCCAAAAGAACAATACTTCAATATGATCATTGAGAACCCGGTAAACAACTGAAGTCTGCCTGGTTATCAAACCTATACGCACATCATTTCCCTGGTATGCTTTAAACATATAAGGTTGCTTAACTATAAGATTTAATAGCTTGTAAGTTTTATCGACAAATCTTTCGGCTGGTTGATCGCCCCAATTTGATTGAATGAACGTGATTGTAGAAAGAAAGCTATCCTTTGCTTTTGGAGTAAATATTATTTCAAGACTCATTTCTTAAGCAGGGCATGTACTTCTTCTTTTACCCTATCAAATGCAACAAACTCCCCTTTATTGGCTTGCTCAATGGATTCATTAATACTTTGCTTTACCGCTGGAGGCAGGTCATCCCACTGATTCGCTCCTTTATCTTTGAATAAAGCCTTTACCTTTTTGATTATGCCCGTATCATCTGTGCTTAAAATCAATTTGGCTAATTCTATTTTTTCGGCCAGGATATTCATAGTAACAAATTTAAGGAAAATTTCCAGGCAAGTTATGTTCATAAAACAAAATGGGCGTTGCATCGCCACAATTATTTTACCAGGTTAACCCACCCAATCGTTTCCGGCGGGCACGGCCGTCGCCGCACCGCCTTCAACAATCCTAACCTTTAGGGGTATTAGTGTCTTACAATCTGCCCACGTCGCCTCTCGCCACGCGCCTGCGGTATGAGTAATAGAATATGATGGGGAAAATGAATAAGTTAAATGTTGTATTCGTTATCAGGCCGCCGATGACCACGATAGCCAACGGCTTAGATGCTTCCGAGCCGATGCCGTGCGACATTGCGGCCGGCAACAGGCCGATAGCAGCCATCATCGCGGTCATTACCACCGGGCGAAGGCGGTCCTGTACGCCATCGCGCAGGGCTTCGGTAAAGCTGGTCCATTCCGGGTGATGCCGCAATTCCTTGATATTGCTCTTGAACTTCGTGATCAGGATCACCCCGTTCTGCACGCAGATTCCGAACAACGCGATAAAGCCTATACCAGCCGAAATATTAAAGTTGACGCCTGTGATTAGCAAGGCCAGTATGCCGCCTGCTATGGCAAATGGCACATTGTTAAGCACCAGCAATGAGTCGGTCACATTGCCGAAAAGAATGAACAGGATAAAGAATATGATGAGCAAGCTTATCGGCACCACCTGCGACAAACGTTTGGAGGCACGCTGCTGGTTTTCAAAATCGCCTGCCCATTGCAGGAAATAACCTTTCGGCAGTTTGATCTGCGCCTCAACCTTATCTTGCGCTTCCTTGATCGTGCTTCCCATATCGCGGCCGCGAATGGAGAATTTAATCGCTCCGTAACGTTTATGATCGTCGCGATAGATCATGCTAATGCCCGTAATGCGATCAATATCCGCAATCTCGCGCAGCGGAACTTTATTGCCGCTGATGGATGGTACGCGCAAGTCGCCAATCGCGGCCGGGTTATTACGGAAATCTTCCGGGTAACGGATTCGCAGGTCGAACTTGCGCTCGCCTTCGTATATCTGCGTAGCAGCTTTACCGCCGATAGCCGTTTCGATAACTGCATTGGCATCGGCAGCTTCAACGCCGTATTGCGCCATCTTCTCCTGGTTCAGGTTGATCTGCAACTCCGGCTGACCCATATTGCGCAGGACGCCCAGGTCTTCAATTCCGCGCACACCTTTCAATATCCTGAATATGGTATCCTCTTTCGATTCAATGAACTTATAATCGTCGCCGAATAGTTTCACCACGATAGAGCCTTTTACACCCGATACAGCCTCTTCTACATTGTCTGAAATAGGCTGCGAGAAGTTCAGGTCGATGCCGGGGAAAAATTTCAGTTTTTCCTGCATGCGTTCTATCAATTGCTCCTTGGTTTCACCATCCTTCCACTGATCTTCGGGGTAAATGTCAACATGGAACTCAATATTGTAAAAACCAGTAGCATCGGTTCCGTCGTTGGGTCTGCCGGTTTGTGACATGACCTGCTTCACCTCTGGGAAACTCAGGAATATTTTCCGCATCTGGTTCGCCAGGTTTACCGATTGCTCAAGCGAAGTGCTCAACGGGCCGGTGGCACGGACATAGATGGCGCCCTCATTCAGCTCCGGTAAAAATTCTGTTCCCAATAATTTGAAACATGCCAGGCACAGTAACAAGGTAACGATCGAAAACGGCAGCATCAACTTCCTGAACTTGAAACACCAGTCGTTGATAGCCATGCAGAATTTCGTGATAAACTCGACGAAGACATTGTGACGTTCCTTCACATTCTTATTCAGCAGCACGCTGGCCATTGCCGGCACGAAAGTGAAAGTGAGTATCAGTGCTCCAAGCAGCGCGAAACCCAACGTCCAGGCCAGCGGCGAAAACATTTTCCCCTCAACCTTCTGGAAACTGAAGATAGGGAGCAAACCGGTGATGATGATCAGTTTAGCGAAGAAGATGCCCTTACCATTCACCAAACTGGCGCGTTTGATCATCCCCAGTTTGCTAAGGCGGTTGAAGTTCTCCATACCGGCTTCACGGGCGCGATGATCAAGCACGACGAAAATGCCTTCTACCATCACCACCGCAGCGTCGATGATGATACCAAAGTCGATGGCCCCCATAGAAAGCAGGTTGGCCGACATTCCTTTCAGCTTTAAACAAGTGAATGCGAACAAAAGTGACAGGGGTATAATGAGTGACACGGTAAGCGTAGTTCGCCAATCAGCCATGAACAGGAACACAATCACCGTTACGAAGATGATGCCCTCGAACATGTTGTGCAACACCGTATGCGTTGCAAAATTCACCAGGTCCTCACGGTCATAGAACGGAACAATTTTGACGTCGTCAGGCAAAATGTTGGTGTTCAGGTCATGCAGCTTTACTTTCAGCGCCTTGATCACCTCGCTCGGGTTTTCTCCTTTGCGCATCACCACAATCCCTTCGATCACATCGGGGTCACGGTCGCGGCCCACTTGTCCTAACCGCGGCAATGACGACTCAGTTACCCCAGCGATGGTTTTCACATACACCGGGGTACCCTTTACGTTATTGATTACCACGTTCTTGATCTCGTCGATATTGTTGAGCAGGCCTATGCCGCGCACTACGTAAGCCTGGCCGCTCTGCTCGATCATATCACCCCCTACGTTCACGTTGCTTTTGGATACCGCATCGTATAGTTCCAGGGCCGAAACACCATATTGCAGCGCCTTTTGCGGATCGACCGTGATCTGGTAGGTTTTTACCTCGCCGCCAAAGCTGTTTACGTCGGCGACGCCGGGCACGGCTTTTATTTCGCGCTCAACCACCCAATCTTCAATGGTTTTCAGATCGCGTACCGAGCGCTTGTTGCTGGCCAGCGTGAAACGGTATATTTCGCCCGTCGGGCCGTACGGAGGTTCAATCGAAGGGTTGACGCCATCGGGCAGGTTAGCATCGCCGATATGGTTATTGATCTGCAGCCTCGCAAAAGCATAATCCACATCATCTTCAAAGGTCACTTTTACCACTGAAAGGCCGAATAGCGACGACGAACGAATGCTTGTCTTCTTTTCCGCCGGATTCATGGCAATCTCGATGGGCCGCGTCACAAAACGCTCCACTTCGTCGGCGCTGCGCCCAGGCCATTGCGAGATGATGGTTACCGACGTATTCGTTACGTCGGGAAATGCATCAATACTGATATTTTTGAAACTGATGTAGCCTCCGGCAGCCAGCAAAGCGGTCACGAAGAATATAAAATATCTATTCTTCAATGAGAATGCCAGTACCGCCTTGATAAACTTGTTCATTCTATTATTTCGAATTTCGAATGTTCGATTTCGAATTTATTTTTAGTTTCATTATGTCTTTTATCTCTTTGGATGATCCTCAAATTCGAAATTGCAAATCCGAAATTCGACATCAATCTTTGAGTGATTCGAACAGGTACAACTGCCGCGACGCCACAATACGGTCGCCGGGTTTCAGTCCCGAACGGACATAAGCGCGGTCTTCCACCCTTTTCGCAATGTCTATCGGTTGGATGTGCACTTTAGCTTTGCCGTCCACCACGATCACATAGTATTTGTCATTGTCAAATATTAACCCCCGTGTGTTTAGCTCAGGCAATGTCTCGCCCGACTTAGCCTTGATAGTTACACTGGCAAACATTTGCGGCTTCAGCTTATTACCCGGATTTTGGATCTTCACCCGGGCCTTCACTACCTTATTGTCGGGGTCGAGTATGTCGTATATCTTATCGATCTTGCCCATAAATACCCTATCAGGATAAGAAAGCGTAGTAATCTTAACCGGATCACCGGCCTGGATATTTGAAATATCAGATTCGTAAA
>JAFDZL010000476.1 GCA_018266935.1 Bacteroidota bacterium
GTTTCGGACGCAATTGCCGGTATAAAGACGCCGGTGATCGAAGTACATATATCGAATGTTTACAAACGTGAAGAATTCAGGCACAAATCACTGCTGGCGGCCAATTGCAGGGGGGTAATAGCCGGGTTTGGGCTCGATTCGTATCGTTTAGCAGTCGAAAATTTTGTAAACAGTTAAATTTATATCGACCCATAATTCCTATTGGTAACCCTTTATCCAAACTGATTTGCTATGCGTAAATCGTCAAGAATAGCCGCGTTATGTTTATTGCTGGTCTTTGCCTTTTTGGGTGGCAGTTTTGCCCAAACCGTTGCTAAAAAGAAAAAGCCAAGAACGCTACGTGAAAGCGAACGAAAATCGATGCGCTCGCGCGATTCGCTGTTCCAGGCGCTGAATAAGAGCGATACATCCATCAACAGCCTGCTTCAGAAAATTTCACAATATTCGACCACCTTTAACCAGGTCAATAATTCGCTTGCCGAAGGATTAGATACCGGCGATGTCAGTCAACAATTACCGCTTATCGTGAAACGGATAAGTCGGATTAAAACGCTTGCCAATAACAAAAAATCGAGCACATTACGCTATTTGTTTGTCTTGAATACCAGCCTGGATAAAATGCAGGACCAACTCAGCAACTGGCAAAGCGATTTGGACGATGTGAATACCAAACTGGTGCAAAATCAGCACGATTTACTGCGATTTAAATCTGATTCGGTCCTCCGCAACGCCGTGCCGACAGACAGCGCTTTGAGGGAAGCCTTTTTTGACAGCAGGGCTGAATTGGGCCAACTTTGGCATAGAACCGACTCATTAAACCGGAGCGCCTTGTTCAAGATCAACCTGCTGCAAAACAAATTGGCGACATCTTATACCAATGTTTTGGATGAAAGCGACCAAATCGACTCCAAGATTAAAAAGTTTGCTATCCGTGCGATGGCCGGTGAGTTCGGCCCTATATGGGTCAAAGACCATCAATATACACATCTGGATTCGGCATTAAATGGCACTATCAAACTGAATCAGATACAGGTAAACTATTTTTTCAAAAACGAAACCGTTGTCAACCTCATCAGCCTGGGATTTTTACTAATCATGGTGAGTTGGATATTTTATAACAAATACAAAACCACTCAGCATTTCGAGCACAAAGAGATCGTGATCGATCATGCACGGTTTGTCTATCAAAAGCCGCTATTGTCGGCCTTGCTGATGGCATTCACCATAGCGCCCTATTTTTATGATCATCCGCCGGTGTTCATCCTGGAATGTATGTTCGTGGTCAATACTATCCTGGTATTGATCTTTGTAAGGAAATACTTTCCGTTGTCCATGTTTTGGTTCCTTTTCAAGCTGTTTCTGCTGACTATCGTTTATTGTTTAAGTAACCTGCTGGTGCAGATCAATGATGTTGACAGATACGTCGTTTTTGTACTAAGCATTTTATCCGTCGTTTTTGCGGTGACCTATTATATCAGGCTCATGAAAGAGCCCCAGGGCCACTTACGTTATACCAAGCTTGTATTGAGGATCTTCGTACTGTTGCAACTCGCGTCAATGGTCCTGAATATTACGGGCCGCTTTAGCCGAACAAAAATAGTCGCCACTACGGCAGTATTTAACCTTTGGCTAACTATAAGCCTGTCTTTTATAATTCGTATCATTATCCAGGTATTATATCTTCAGTTGCACACCAAACGTGCTGAGAAAAGCTTTGTCAGCCTCATCGATTACAATACGCTGCAAAAGAAGTTCAGGAATGTGCTGACCATATTTGCCTCCCTTTTATGGATATTCTTTTTGCTGCAAAATCTAAACATTGATGATTGGGCGCATGACTACGTGAGTGAGGCGTTGACACAGCAACGCAGCATAGGCGGCTCGACATTTACGTACGGCGGTTTTGTTATTTTCTTTATCGTAATATGGGCTTCATCGATGCTTTCTCGATTACTAAGCTATTTTTACGATGTTTCGGCCCAACATTCCACCGATCTTTCGGCTTTAAAGAAAAAGAACCGGGCTTCTACCCTGCTAATCCGTATCGGGGTGTTCACCGTAGGGTTCCTGCTGGCCGTCGCGGCATCCGGCTTCCCGTTGGATAAACTAACTATAATTTTCAGCGCCTTCGGCGTGGGTATAGGTTTCGGCTTGCAAAATGTGACTAATAACCTAGTATCAGGTATGATATTAGCTTTTGAGAAACCGATACAAATAGGCGACATCATAGAAGTTAACAACAGGCAGGGAACGGTAAAGGAGATCGGCATACGATCGAGCAAACTGGCCACGAGCGACGGTGCAGAAGTAATTATACCGAACGGTGATCTGATTTCCCAGAATGTGGTGAACTGGACACTTAGCAATACCAACAGGCAAATAGAACTGGTGGTTTATGCGGCCTACGGCACCGACATAGAGAAAACAGCAAAGTTGCTCAAAGATATGCTAATCAACCGAAGCGATATCATGACCAAACCCGAGCCATCGGTATTCCTGAATGGAATTACCGATAAAGCCGTTGAGTTCCGGGTGTTCTTCTGGGCGGCGGATATTGCAGACTACCTTGAATTGCGCAGCCGCATCCTGGCCGATATTTATGATCGGTTTGCGAAGGAGGGCATAGGATTGCCAAAAAGCTAAAAGCTTAACGCAGAAAGCTGAACGCCATAAGTAAAAAAGCTTTGGTCTTTTAGCTTTTCGCTTTAATAAAAGTCTTTAGGGTCAAGCGCGCTGAAAACGCGCTTCTTTTTCATAAAGAAGTCCCAAACGATGCTGCGGCGGTACATGCCTTTCAGATCAGGCAAATTGCTCCTTTTATTACGCGGTCTTGGTCCGCGACTAAAGATATGCCTTACGAAATTCTGATGCGCGCGGCTTACTGCCCACGCATCTTTGCGTTTGCCTTCATTTAGAAACCTCGCGATAGCCAGCAGGTCCATCCAGAAACGAATGAAAATGATGAATAGCCCCCGCCAAAACGAAAGATTATTCTGGAGCAGTAACAGGTTATTCCTGAAATTCAGGAATGTTTTAAAAGGGTTCTCGACATTCAGCGTTCCGCCGCCAAGGTGATATACCTCCGACGCGGCGCAATACATTACCTTATACCCCAGGTTTTTTAATCGCCAGCAAAGGTCGATCTCTTCCATATGGGCGAAAAAACGCTCGTCAAAACCGCCCGACATAACCCAAAGTTCCTTTTTGATGAACATTGCCGCACCCGTAGCCCAAAATACTTCGTCTGACCGGTTGTATTGGCCCTTATCGTCTTCGATCTTGTAAAACATTCTTCCCCGGCAAAACGGATACCCAAAAACATCGATAAAACCACCAGCGGCGCCTGCATGCTCCAAATAATCCTTCTGCAGGAAAGATTTGATCTTCGGAGCTGCCACCGCTATCAGCGCATCGCTCTCCATCAGGGTTATTACAGGCTCTATCCAGCTTTGAGGAACCTCTACGTCGGAGTTTAGCAAGACAAAGTAATCGGCATCAACCTTTTCCAAAACACGGTTGTAGCCCCCGGTAAAGCCGTAATTTTGATCGTTTTGAATGATCTTTACAGATGGAAAGTTTTGCCGCAGAAATTCAACTGAACCGTCTGTTGAACCATTATCGCCCACTACAATATCCAGGTTCGGCCATGTTGAGGCAAGCACTGAAGGAAGAAATTCGCCAAGATGTTTTTTGCCGTTCCAGTTTAAAATTACTACAGCAACTTTGGGTATGTCGGTCATCAATATTTATCGCTCGGCCAGGAATTTGCCTGCAATAATATGCTTTTAATCGCATATACCGAGAGCAGGCCGCGGATCAATCGAAAAATACCGGTTTGGCGACATCCGAGGGTTTAATTTTCCACCTGCGGTGCGACCATAACCAATACTCAGGTTTTTCCCTGATCAACGATTCGAGATAGGAAACCTGGATTTTCGTGATCTCGAACGGTTTAGTGTCCTTAGGCTTTTCGATTAGGGGCACAAAAGTATAAGTATAATGCCCCCGTTTCACCAGGTCGATCCTGTAAAATATGACCACACAATCCCGGATCGTGGTCAGCTTTTCAACTCCAATAAAGACCGCCGTAGGCTGGTTTAGAAAAGTTGTGAAATATAGCGCCTCATTACGTGCGGGTGTTTGATCTGCGGCAAGCACTAAAAACGTCAGCTCATTTTTGTATTCGATCATCTTGCGCAGGATCTGCTTCATAGATATCATCGTAGTGCCGAAGCGCGACCGCGTGCGATTAAAGAAATCAGTAAATATTTCGCTTGTTTGGGGTTTATAAACAACCAGTCTTTTTTTATCAGTCAAAAATCCGAAAGTTAAACAAGCCAGTTCCCAATTGCCATAATGCCCCGCCGCAGCTATAATACTTTTTCCCTGGCTGAAATAATGTTCCATTAATTCAGGATTTGTGCATACCATCCGCCTGCGGACCTGTTTTTCGGACATACTTGCTGATTTGATGGTCTCCAGCATAAGGTCAGCCATATATTTAAAGTATTTCTTTTCGATCTGACGGCGTTCTTCTTCGGTTTTTTCGGGAAACGAATTGCGCAGGTTTTCCTGGACGACTTTCCGTCTGTACCCCACCAGGTAATACAGGATGAAAAATATAAGATCGGATATGAGATATAATATCCAGAACGGCAGCAAAGAAAGAAGGTACAGGCAAAAAACGCCTAAATATCCCGATGCCTTTTTTATCATTATTTTATCCGAATTTTGGCCACAAACTTAGAATAAATGATCGAAAAAGGCGCTGTGCTGCCCCTATTTTACCTGCCGCCGGTGGAATATATAGCCGAACTGAATATTTATAACCCTGATTTTTTGATAGAACGGCACGAGCACTTCCCAAAGCAAACTTACCGCAACCGTGCCAATATTTATTCGCCTGACGGCCTGCTTACGCTGGTTGTACCGGTTGTCAAAGGATCGAAAGTGCACACCCCGGTAAAGGATGTCAGGATCAGTTATGATTTCAATTGGCAGCGCCTGCACTGGATGAGCATCCAGGGTTGTTACCGCCGCTCGGCATACTTTGAGTACTACGAGGATGAGTTCGAAATATTTTACCGGGTGAAGGAAAAGTATTTATTCGATCTGAACGAAAAATTGCTGCACCTGCTATTGACCTTGCTCAAAATAAAAGCCGCAATTCATTACACCCATAGCTACGAGGCTGGCTATGCCGATATGAAGGACTTTAGAGATAGCATTCACCCGAAAAAAGAGTCAACATATCCTCAGAAACCTTATTACCAGCTATTCGAAGACAGACACGGTTTTCTGAAGAACCTGAGTATTGTTGATTTGCTTTTTAACCAGGGACCACAAGCAGTGAATTATTTGTAGTTGATTAAGTTAGATTGGGTTAAGTGGTTGATTAAGTTGAAAAGTCCGCATGCCAACGCAATCAACTTAATCTAACTTAATCAACCATTCAACTATTTCTGAAACTCTGGTTTCAATTCATCATGCATTACTTTCCTGAATTTCATCACTTTAGGTTCCGAAACCGCGGACAGATACGGGTTTTCGCCCAGGTGCAGCCTATAGTAGCCCTGGTGATATTTCTCTGCCGGATAAAATGCTTTAAAAGGAACTACCTCGGTGACTATTGGGTCGGAATAATGCTTGCCGGCGTTGATCTTTTTGATCTCGTCGAGCCAAATGGCTTTTTCCTCGGGTGTGCGATAAAAAACTATCGAACGGTAATCAGTGCCTTCATCAGGTCCCTGGCGGTTTAATTCTGTCGGGTCATGCGCAAAAAAGAAAGCGTGCGCCAGTGTCTGAAAGCTAATCACTTTTGGATCATAGTAAACCTGCACGGTTTCGGCATGCCCTGTTTCCTGCGTGCCGACTTCTTCGTAAGTTGGACGGGCTTTTGAGCCACCCGCATAACCTGAAATAACTTTATCAACGCCTTTCAGTTCGGATATGGCCTCGCTCATGCTCCAAAAGCACCCCCCGCCAAAAGTAGCGATAGCCTCGCCCGGTTTGAGTTGGGGCAACGCGGCAAACTCGTTGCTCTGTGCGCCGGCACATCCGCAATTAAGCAGCAGGGCGGCAAAATATATCATCAGCTTTTTCATCAATTTATTTTTATGGGATTTACGCAAACTTAATGTTCGTGGTTGTTTGCTTTTGTCATTAGCCGGTAATATACTTTAGGGATTTTTCCTAAGGGATTCCTTAACCATCGTTAGTATTTTACCAACTCCGTTTATTTTGATCTCATAGGTCGTTGACAGCAACATGCCCATTTTTCCCGACGGAAATCCCTTGTTTTTCATCCACTCCAGGTAATAAACCGGCAAATCGCATATCAAAGTACCCTTGTATTTACCAAAAGGCATTTTGGTTTTTACTACATCGATCAGCACCTGCGGATCGGGGCTCACATTTTCCACACCGTAAAAATAACAAAAACCATGAGCGGCCGCCTGTGTTGTAGCATTAAACCCGAGGGTCCCCATGGAAGAACAATTTGAAGCTACTTTAACCGGCTCGGACAGCCCTATCGACGGCATTGTCACCCCGGTCATTTATGCGATGTACGGCAGCGCCTACGATTTTAAATCGTTGGACGGAACTTTGCACCTGGTTATTGGCAAAGA
>JAFDZL010000477.1 GCA_018266935.1 Bacteroidota bacterium
CGCATAGGAAGGATGCTATAGTAAATAGTATGATGGACGCCAGGAAGTAGTTTTTACGGCCGAAATAGCCGCCCAGCCATCCCGACATGGGCAATACAATTACGTTAGCTACCGCGTAACCGGTTACAACCCAGGCAACGTCTTCAAGCGTTGCGCCCAGGTTGCCCTGTATCTGCGGCAGGGATACATTCACGATCGTGGTATCGATCAGCTCGAGCAACGAGGCCGATATCACCGTGATCGTGATGATCCATTTTCTAAAACCTTTTTCAGCCATTAGTATTAGTCTTTATAGATGACAGAAACGCTCACGCTCATACCCGGGCGAAGCCTTGCCAAAGTATCCGCGGCGGTATTGATCTTGATCTTAACCGGCACGCGCTGTACCACCTTCACAAAGTTTCCGGTAGCATTGTCGGGTGGCAGCAGCGAGAATTTCGCGCCGGTTGCGCCCGAGAAGTTATACACAACGCCATGCAGCTTCCATTTGGGGAAAGCATCCACATCTATCTCCACCTTCTGGCCATCTTTCAAATTCGCGAGCTGTGTTTCTTTAAAATTGGCGGTAACGAAAACGCTGTTGTCGTTCACTACCGAAAACAGGGTCTGCCCCGGTTGTACCAGCTGGCCAATTTGGATGTTCTTTTTTGAAGCAATACCGCTCGCAGGCGCTGTTATAGTGGTATAAGATAATTGCAGTTTAGCGTAGTCCACATCAGCCTGTTTCTGCGTAACGCCCACATTGGTTACCGATAGTTGATTCCTGCTCACGCCAATTTGTTCCAAAGCGGCTTTGTACTGGTCCTGGGCAGCGCGATAAGTAGCTTCAGCCACATCGCGGTTTGCCTTTACCTGGTCGAATTGCTGCTGCGTAACCGAACCGTCTTTTACCAGGTTGGCATAGCGTGCGTAATCTTTATTAGCCTGTTCGAGCTTAGCCTGCGCCGATTCAACCTGGGCCCTTGCGCTTGACGCGTTGGCAGCGGTGTTGCTGATCTGCGATTGACCGACACCTATACCAGCGCTTGCGCTTTGCTTGGCTGACAGCGCCTGCTCCAGTTTTACCTTATAGTCGCGGTCGTCCAGTTTCACCAGTACCTGGCCTTTGTTCACGTGGCCGTTTTCTTCAAAAAAGATGCTGTCAACATAACCGCCTACGCGCGCCACAACAGGGCTGATGTCGCCGTCTATCTGGGCGTCGTCGGTGTCGATGTGTTTGCCGTAGTATATATATTCTTTTATCCCGAAAGCAATACCGCCTAAGAGTATGATACCGAGTACGATAGGCAATACTCTGTTGGGTTTCTTTTTGGGTTCTTGTTCTTGTGCCATTTTATTGAGGGATTTTTATTGTTTGTTAAGTTTTCCGGTTGATTTTAATAGGGTATAGTAGGCCAGTCCTGCATCGGCTTTAGCCAATTCAAGATTGATCTCCGCCTGGTACAGCAGGGTTTCTGCGTCGGCCCTGTCGGTAGCTGAGGCTACGTTGCTCTGGTATTTCGATTCCAGTATCTTGTCGTTCTCGCCTGCCTGGTCAATCGACGTTTGCAGCAATTTGATCTTGTCCTGCGCATCCACATAGCCCTGGTAACTGCGATTCACGTCGGTGCGGATGTTGTCAGCAACAATGCCCTGGTTGATACCCACCTGTTCGCTCTCGATCTTCGCTTCGGCTACTTTGTTCTTGTTGGTCCACAGTGACGAGAAGTTCCACGCAAAGGTCACGCCCAATGTAATGGGGGTAATGTAGTTGCCCGATTTTGGCAACGGGTTGGCATTGATATCAACGTAATATCCGCCAACGGATGCTGCAAGCGTAGGCAATTGATTCGCGTGTACGCTCTTGATATTCAGATCGGCAGCCTGCTGCTGCAGCATCAGCGAACGTACCTCCTGCCGGTTGGCCAAAGCCGTGTCGATATAACTGCTCAGCGAAGCTACCTGGTGATCAGCCTCTTTGATCTGGTCGATCTGTATGTTGGTCGTTTCAGGCAAACCGAGCAGTATGTCGAGGTTGTAGTTGACGATCTTGCGGTTGTTTTCCAGGTCGATCTGGTTCAACTGCACATTGGCGCGCTGTAACTCAAAACGCAACACATCGTTCTTAGTCACTATGCCCTGGTCGAAAAAGCGCTGTGCCTGGTGTATCTGGCCGTCGATGGTCTTCAGGTTTTGCTGAACTACCTTCAGGCTTTGGAGTACCTTATAAAGGTTGTAGAACGAACTGATCACATCATAAGTGATCTCGTCTTTATCTTTATCGGCGTCCAGTCGCGAAACTTTGGTCAGCAGGTCGGTTGATTGCTGAGCGTACTTCAGTTTGCCGCCTGCGAGTATCGGTTCACTCAATGATACAATGCCCAAATAGGCGTTGGCGCTGGAAGGCAGGTTGATGCTTTGTTTCGGACCTAACGATAGCATGTTGGCCGGGATTTCCGCGCGGTTATAGGCAAAGCTGGCCTTTCCGGAAGGTAATGCCATGTCTTTGGCCTGGTTGTACTGCGAAACGGCCTGGTCGATCTTCGCTTGCGACAGCTTCAGCACCTTGCTGTTCTGGATGCCAAGCTTAATGGCTTCATCCAGGGTTAAGGTCCTGTCCTGCGCAAAAGAAGGCACAGCCATCATCGCGGCAATACCGGCGGCGATAGCGAGACGGATCGTAAAGTCCACCACCGTTTTCAATGGTTTTTTGTTGAGGGTTTTATTTATTTGTGTTATCATGTTCATTCAGTAAGTAGGATTTTAGCAGTGTTTTCAGGTAGGCTTCGATGCGCGGCTTGAACTTTTCTTCCAAATTCTTCTCATTCAGTATATCGTAACCAAGCACTTTTGAGGTGAGGTGAGGAGAATTGACGATGAAATTCTTGGTGCCGTATATGGTGGCTATTACCAGTTCCTTGTCGGCATCTTTTTTAAATTCACCGCTGTCGATCCCTTCTTTTAAAATTTTGCGCACTTCGGCGACATTGTTCATCAGTATTTCGGTGATCTTATCACCCAGGTCGCCCCGGCGCTGCATCGAAAGCTCCTGGTACAGCATTTTCTGGAAGCAATTGTTGGTCACCACACGCTGCGTGTACAGCTCGATGTACTTTTCCATTTTACTCCATGCGCCTATGCTGTCATCATTGCCGATATTCTGCAGGAGGTCTTTGAACGACATTATTTTTCGGTTAAAAACCGCCAGGAACAAACCTTCCTTCGAACCGAAATAATAATTCAGCATGGCCATGTTTACACCTGCCTCGCCCGATATGGTACGGGTAGATGCGCCGTCAAATCCGAGTTCCGAGAAAACCTTCTCGGCGACATCAAGGATGTGATCTTTCTTATCGATCTTGTCTTTATCCATTTCTAAATCCTGTGCAAAATTAATCAAGCGATTGATTAGTGCAATAAAAGTTTTGTTAATTTATTGTAATCATTTGATTACCATGACGCAAATTCTTGCCAAAAGGTTGGTTTTCAGTATAATTACCGATGTAACACTTTTGTTTTACATTTGACGCATTAAAATTAGCTGCCTATATTTCCACCTATTTTCCTGACTATGAAGCGTGTCCTGATAATAATTACCGCCCTATTTGCTACCCTGAATATGTTCGCACAAACCAATCCGCCGCAGGATATGGTGACCATCGAACAGAACCTGAAAAAGCTTGACGTTTTGGGCAGCGTGCTCTACGTAGCCGCTCACCCCGATGACGAGAATACCCGCCTGCTGGCCTACCTGGCGCAGGAAAAGCATTACCGCACGGGCTATCTTTCCATGACGCGCGGCGATGGAGGCCAGAACCTGATCGGTAGCGAACAGGGTGAATTATTGGGCCTGATCCCGTACGCAGGAGTTGCTGGCGGCGCGCAAAGTGGATGGCGCTGAACAGTTTTTTACCAGGGCTGTAGATTTTGGTTTTTCCAAAGGGCCGGGGGAAACGCTGGATTTCTGGAACAAGGAAAAAGTTTTGGGCGACGTGGTTTGGGTGATCCGCAAATTCAGGCCGGATGTGATCATCTGCCGTTTCCCGACGACAGGCGAGGGTGGTCACGGCAACCATACGGCTTCAGCTATACTGGCGCAGGAAGCCTTTACCGCTGCGGCCGACCCGACGAAGTACCCTGAACAATTAAAATATGTGCAGGTATGGCAAGCCAAACGGCTGATGTGGAACACCTTCAATTTCGGGAATACGAATACCATTTCTCCCGACCAATTCAAGATCAATGTGGGTGTTTACAACCCGATCCTCGGTAAGGGTTACGGGGAACTCGCAGCGGAAAGCCGGTCGAACCATAAAACGCAGGGTTTCGGTTCAGCAAGGCAGCGCGGGGATGCTTATGAATATTTCAAAACTATTTTAGGCGATGCGCCGAAGGATGACCTGATGGATGGGGTGAATACGACCTGGGGCAGAGTTCAAAATGGCAGCGAGATAGGCTTGCAGGTCGAAAATATCCAAAAGAATTTTGACCCGAATCACCCGGATAGATCGGTAGCTGACCTGGTCAAAGTTTATGGGCAGGTGGAGAAATTAAGTGATCCTTACTGGCGCGAACAGAAAAAGAAGGGAGTAGCTGATTTGATAGCGGCGTGCGCTGGGCTGTGGTTCGAAGCGTATTCCGCACAGCCGGTGTACGCCATCAGAGATAGCGTTGCGATAACAGCACAAATTTATACGCCTAATAGATTGCCCATAAGAATAATTCGTCTTGCGTCAAACTGGGATAACGATTTTAACCTGGCGGCGGGAGTGGACGACAGTAATATGATTTTAGATACCAATGTATTAAAGACATTTAAGGCCGAGTTGCCCGTAAAAAAAATTTCTCAACCTTATTGGCTAATTAGTGACCATGGCATAGGTTCTTATAATATCCAAAATGATACGCTTGCAGGCAATCCCGAAAACCCAAACAGGCCTAAGATCATTTTTAATTTTAGATATAATGATACCTGGATTGCATATGAAAGACCTATTGCGTTTAAATATACCGACCCGGCCAAAGGCGAAATTTATCAGCCGTTAGTCATCGCACCCCCCGTCACGGCCAACATCCGCAATGCCATTTATATCTTCAATTCGCAGCAGCCGCAAACAGTACTCGTGAACCTGAAAGCGTTTAAGAACGGCGCTTCGGGCAGCATTAGCCTCAATGCGCCTGCGGGTTGGAAAGTGAGCCCCGAAAGCGTATCGTTCACCAATAAATCAAAAAACGACGAGTGGGAACAGGAATTTACCCTGACGCCGACCGGCGCCAAATCACAAACCGGTGTGCTTGAAGCGCAAATAACCCTGACCGGCGACAAGGAGACTTATAACCGGAGTATTCTCGAAATTCGTTATAACCATATCCCGAACATCACCATCTTCCCGCCGGCACAAGCCAAATTGTTACAGCTCGATCTGAAGATCGCGGGCCGGAAGATCGGCTACATCGAAGGCGCCGGCGACCTGGTGCCGGATGCATTGCGCCAGGTTGGTTATGACGTGCATCAGCTGAGCGAGAACGAGATCATGAACGGCGACCTGTCGGTTTATGACGCGATCATCGTTGGGGTTCGTGCCTATAACGTGGATAAAAGGCTGGCGATTGAGCAGCCGAGGCTGATGGAATATGTGAAGAATGGAGGCGACCTGGTGGTACAGTACAACAACAGCAACGGCCTGGTGACGAAGAATATCGGTCCATATCCGTTCAATGTGGTGAATGAGCGCATCACCGACGAGACCGCTAAGATCACCGTGATCGACCCGAATAACCCGGTGATGAATTACCCGAACAAGATCAACCCATCCGATTTTGACGGCTGGGTACAGGAACGCGGCTTATATTTTACCAAAGACGCCGACCCGCAGTACCAGAAAGTGCTGCGCATGAACGACCCCGGCGAAGCACCGAAGGACGGCGCGATGATCACCACGCAATATGGCAAAGGGAGATTTGTTTATACCTCGCTGGCATTTTTCCGGCAATTGCCTGCGGGTGTGCCGGGAGCATATCGCTTGTTTATTAATTTGTTGAGTAAACCGAAGGTGAATCCTTGATTTTTGAACACGATTTGCAGGATTTTATAGATAAACAGAATGCTTAAAAATCTTGTCAATCTGTCTAATCTCGAAATCGTGTTCAAAACAGTTCCCCCACATTAATAAACAACCCCCTCGATCCCTGCTTGCCAAAACCGTAATCGATATCGATATTGGTTTTGCTCACCTTATTGAGCTTGATGCGTAAACCGGGACCAAATCCGGGCTGAATGGATTGCAGTGGTGTTCCCGGCGCGCCCGAAAAGCTTTGGGCATTGACGAATACCACGCCACCGAAGAGGCCGTTAGCGGAGATCTTAAATCGATATTCCGCTTCACCGTAAACCTCCTGCGCCCCGCGGAAACGGCCCTGGATATAGCCGCGCCCGGTACTGGCGTACGGGTCCCAGCCGGTGCTGGGCAGGTCGAGATAAGGCGGGTGACCGCTTACGGTCAGCCAGTCGTAATTCCATAAGGCAAGCACATTGTCTGTATTGGCCGGGAATCGGAAATATTTGCGTATGTCGATGATCAGTGATCGCCAGCCGGCCGTACTGCCCATCCACCTGTAGTTGTCGCGGTATTGCAGCGAAAGATAGGCGCCGTTATCGGGATAGATCGAATTTACCCGGGTATCATACAGCGCCTGGAAGGTAATGCCGGATGAGGACGTGCGCGAAGCTGTGCCGTAGGCCGAATAATCCGAAGATGCGCCGTTCAGCGTGCCCTGGTGCGAAATACTCCAGTGGTAATCCAATATATATCCGGCCCCTGCGAAAAAGCTGCCGCCCAGCCTTTTAAGGATGATCTCATGAAACCTGAAGTAGGTATAATCCATCGGGTCTTCGTTTTGGATATTCGCGTGGGTACCCAGGCCGAATGTGCTTTGCGGATATTTATAGAAGCGGTAGTCGCCTATAAAGCTGAACGTGTTGTTCCTGGTCCATATCTCTGATTCGATAGGAAAAGTGAATTGCTTGTTCTGTGTATAGCCGATGCTGGTGGTAATGGCCGAAACATGCGCCAATGAATCGGTGCGGAAAGCGACGTTGCCGGTCAGGGAAATTACCGTCTCGGTTTCCAGCGTATAGCCTATTGCCGGAATATAAGAGAATACCGGTTTTGAAGTGATAGTGTCTTTCTTTACGACTCTTGGTTTTCTTTTGTGGAAGATGCTGTGAAAAACATCGGTCAGGTCCTTTGCCCGAACAGAGGTGTCTTTTCCGGGTTTGTAAACCATGTATTCCGAGTCGGGGTGCGGCAGGATACGATTGAGCCGCTGCTTGTCCTGGGCAAATGAACCGTTGGTAACGAGCAGAAGAACTGTTACTATGATAGGGGCGATATATAACTTCCCGGGCATGACAATGTGTATCGGCTAAAATTCAACAGCGGGCGGCATTTTAAGGTTTTATACAGGAACAAATTTACTAACCATACGGAACCGGACGATCGTTGTATCAAAATCGCACGATAGCCAGATCAAAATTCAATATAAACTTTTAATTTTCAATGGGTTATTTGTTTGGCATTGGATTAGACGCAACCTTTTTACAACGCAGATCATCTTATTCGTTAACAAGACAAAGCTATGTTTAAGAATTATCTCAAAGTGGCCCTTCGCGGGCTCTGGAAAAACAAGTTTTCATCGGTCATCAATATTCTCGGGCTGTCCATCGGCCTGAGCAGCTGCCTGCTGATCGGTCTCTATATCAGGCACGAATTAAGTTACGATCAGTTTCAGCAAAAAGGCGACCGCATTGCCCGCGTGATCATGGAATACAAGTTCGACGGAGCAGGCGAATCCAAAGCGGGAAACTTCACCAGCACTAAGGTCGGGCCAAAGTTCAAATCGGTATTCCCCGAAGTGGAGAACGTGATCAGGATGCAGGCCTCCAATCGACCGATGCTTTACAGGGATAAGTTCTTCAACGAGACAGGGATCGTTTACGCGGACCAGTCGTTCTTTGATATGTTCAGCTTCAAATGGATCGAAGGCAACCGGATGCAGGCATTGGCTGAACCAAATGAGATCGTGTTCACGCAAACCGCAGCTAAGAGATATTTTGGTGATGACGATCCGGTGGGTAAGATGGTTAAGGTAGGCAGTGACACAGGCTTGTATAAAGTGACCGGCGTGATAGCCGATTGCCCGTCCAATTCGCAGATCAAGTTCAATTTCCTCGCTTCATTCTCAAGCCTGCACGCTGAAGAAGATACTTATTGGGACGCCAATTACACCACGTATTTATTGCTGAAGGACCCAAGTGATATCCGAACGCTCCAGGCCAAATTGCCGGCCTTCATGAAAAAGGAAATGCAGGGGCAGGGTGCTACGATCAATTATTACCTTGAGCCTTTCAAATGGATACACCTGCATTCGGAATACGACGGCTTCGAGCCGAACAATAGCATTAGCTATGTCTATATCGTAGCCGTCGTCGGGGTGCTGATATTGATCATAGCTTGTTTTACCTACATCAACCTCAGCACGGCTCGTTCGATTGAGCGCGCCAGGGAAGTAAGCGTTCGCAAAGTTGTAGGCGCGGGCAAAGGCCAGTTGTTCTGGCAGTTTATAGGCGAATCGGCATTGCTGTGTGTCCTCGCCGTGATCCTGAGTTACCTGATCGCCCTCATAGCATTGCCCTACTTCAATGATCTGACCCAGCGCCAGCTACAAATTTCGACCATGTTCTCGCTGCAGTTCATCGGGGGTGTATTGCTGGTCATTGTACTGGTAACCATCGCGGCCGGCAGCTACCCGGCGCTCATCTTATCCGGTTTCGACCCGATCAAAGGACTGAAGGGAAGTTTCAAAAATACAAGTTCGGGCAAAGTGCTGCGCAATTCATTGATTGTGTTCCAGTTTGTGATCTCGGTGTTCCTCATCGCGTCAACCTTTATTATGCAGAATCAATTGTACTTTATTCAGCATAAAAACCTGGGATATAACCGTGAACATATCCTGGTGCTGCCGATGAACCAGGCCGTGACGGATAAGCTGGACGTCATCAAACAGGAGTTAAAAACCAACGCCTCCGTCAAAAGCATTTCGCACTGTTTCTGGACGCCGGTGAACATATTGAGCGGGTTTAATATGCGTTCGGAAAATATGCCCCAGAATTCGCAGATGGCCGTTACCGCCGAGCGCATCGACACGGAGTTTTTACAAACCATGGGTATTCAACTCGTTGCGGGCTCCAACGTCACGGCGCAGGACATGAAGGATGTATCGCACGACAAAGACAACGTTTATCACTTTATTATAAACGAAGCCGCAGCAAAGGCGCTGGGGTGGAATAACCCGAAGGATGCCATCGGTAAAAGGATGTTCCTGGACGCATCGCGGCCGGGTTTTGTGCGCGGGGTGATCAAAGACTTTAATTTCCAGTCGATGCATTATGCTATTAAACCGCTGGTTCTTTTCCCGGATTCGTACGGCCGGAATTTATTGGTTAAGATCAATGGGAATGATGTGCCCAAAACCATTGCCTTTATCCAATCCAAATGGGCCTCGCTGGTTCCGTCGATACCATTTACCTATCGTTTCCTGGATGACGACTACAATAAGCTCTATAGCGCTGAACTACGCCTCGGCACGGTAATGGATACGTTCTCTATGATAGCCATCGTGCTGGCCTGCCTGGGATTATTTGGCTTGTCATCATACTCCATTCAGCAGCGCATGAAGGAAGTGACCATCCGTAAAATTCTTGGTGCATCGGTATCAAACCTGACGTTCGTGTTATCGAAGAATTTTATCCGGCTCTCTTTGGTGGCAATCGTCGTTGCATTGCCTGTAACGTGGTACGCGATGCACAAGTGGTTACAAGGTTTCAATTACAGGATCGACATGCAGTGGTGGATGTTTGCGATAGCGGCCCTTGCTATTGTGCTGGTGGTTCTTGTTACGGTAAGTTTTCAATCAGTTAAAGCGGCGTTTGCGAACCCGGTGAAGAACCTGCGGACGGAGTGAAAATAGTGGGCAGTTAGCAGTAGCAGTTGGCAGTCTATGACTTACGATAATTGGCTGCGAATATTGCATAAATAAATTGACCCTTGCTAAACATTACATAAACAATTACTTTTGCTGCGTTGTAAATAATTTTACCATGGAACACCAGCACGAAGAAAAAGAGATCAACCTGAAAGCACTGTATTATATCATCGGTTTAATTACCGGCGTGGTAACGGGTTTGGTTATTGATAACGGTATCGGCCTGACCATCGGCCTGGGTGTTACCGGGTTGTTGTTTGCAGCATTGTACCAGAATGTTTTCGTTCGGGGCCGTGAAGAACGCTGATCCTGATCTGCCCTCCTTCATAAAAAGCTGGAGCCAGTTTTACGGTATCGTGATCGTATGGCTGGTTCTTTTGATTTTTGCCTTTTCGCTCATCACTTTGTCATTTAGCTAGGTTTTCCGCTTAGTCTTACCGGAATAACAAAAAATCTGCTGATATTCACGATCAGCCTTTTGCTTTCAGCTTTCGGCCTTCTGCTTTCACAATGAGTTTAACCGACTGGATAGTTCTTGCCGTTACCATATTGAGTATCGTGGTTTACGGTATCTGGAAAAGCGGCCGCCATCAAAGCATGGACCAGTTCCTGGTAGCCGGCCGGTCGATGCCCTGGTACACCGTGGGGTTATCTGTAATGGCTACCCAGGCCAGCGCTATTACCTTTCTTTCGGCCCCGGGACAAGCCTATTCCGATGGGATGCGCTTTGTACAGTTTTATTTCGGGCTGCCGTTAGCAACTATTGTGCTATGTACCACGTTTGTGCCGATGTTCAGCAGGCTGAAGGTTTACACAGCCTATGAATTCCTCGAGCAACGTTTCGATCTGAAAACCCGCGCATTGACGGCCTTTCTTTTTCTTATTCAAAGAGGACTGTCAACCGGTATCACCATCTATGCACCGTCGATCATCCTGTCAACCATACTCGAGATCAACACCGTTTATACCACACTTTTTATCGGGGGATTGGTGATATTTTATACGGTTTACGGCGGCACCAAAGCCGTATCCTATACGCAGCTGCTGCAAATGAGCATCATCTTTGCCGGAATGTTTTTAGCCGGGGTCGTTGTAGTACATTTACTGCCGCAAGGCGTAGGATTTACCAAAGCGCTGCATCTGGCCGGGAAGTTAGGCAGGATGAACGTCATCGACTGGAAGTTCGATCTGAATAACCGTTACACCGTTTGGAGCGGTATTTTAGGCGGATTTTTCCTTCAGCTATCTTATTTCGGTACCGATCAGAGCCAGGTTGGCAGGTATCTTACCGGAAGCTCCATCGGACAGAGCCGCCTGGGCCTGATCATGAACGGCCTGATCAAAGTGCCCATGCAGTTCCTGATTCTGCTCATCGGCATTTTGGTTTTAGGGTTTTACCAGTTCAATCAACCGCCGCTTTTTTTCAACCAGTATGAAGTTCAGCAGATCAAAAACAGCCGGTATGGGGCTGCGTACAATGGTCTTGAAAAGCAGTACGCGGAAGCTTTTCAGCAAAAAAGGATAGCTGCGGCCAATTATACCGCGGCCCTGGATAGTAAAGACCAAACTAAAATAGTTGCTGCCGCGGGAAGTTTACAGGCGGCAGAAAAAGCGCAATCGGCCATCAGGAAAAATGCCGTCGGGCTGATCAAAAAGAACAACAATAAAACCGACGCGTCTAACGATACGAATTATGTCTTTTTGAATTTAGTCACCCACTATTTACCGCGCGGTTTGATCGGCCTGTTGATCGCTATCGTCTTCCTGGCCTCGATGGGTTCCACAGCAAGCGCCCTCAATTCGCTGGCATCTACCAGCGTGGTGGACATTTATAAACGGATCATCAATCCGGACGGGGATGACCAAACCTATCTCAAAGCCTCGCGCTTAGCCACCGTTTTCTGGGGCCTTATTTGTATAGGCATGGCGCTTTTTGCCGGGAAAATGGGCAACCTGCTGGAGGCAGTGAACGAGCTGGGCTCCTACATTTACGGAACTATTTTAGGCGTTTTTGTCGTCGCTTTTTTCCTGAAGAAAATTCGCGGAACTTCGGTATTTATTGCCGCTGTGATAACCGAAGGTGTTATCTGCCTTTTAGGATTCCTGAACGTGATCGCCTACCTTTGGCTCAATGCTATAGGCTGTTTGCTGGTGATCGTTATTGCTTGGTTGATAAATACGATCATTAAAGAAAAAAAGACTTACGAAGTTTCCAAAACCCCGTAAGTCTTAAATTCGAAATTGATCCCGATAGCTATCGGGACGAAATTCGAAATCAAACTAGCTTTTCGCCTGGTCAGCAACAGCCTGGTTCAGTCCCTCGTATTCTTTATCATTCTGATCGTGAGCCAGCTTTACGCCTTCCTGCGCTGTAGCTAATGCCCCGGCTTTGTCGCCCATCTTCAGCTGGATGCGGGCCTTCCAAACTTTATAAAAAGCCGACTTGGGATCAGATTTCTCGGCAGTAGTGATCCACTCCAGCGCCTGCTTCAGGTCCTTGTTGTTCTCATAATAATACATCGCGGCCATGAAATAAGGCTTTTGGTCCTTATTCATCACCTGGTCGATGTTGGCCATTACTTTGGCATCCACGTCCGTGCTGATGTGCAACAAAAAACCGGCGTTTTCCCAGCGCATTTCCAGTTCGCCTTTAGTTTGATCGACATTGCCGAACCACATGGTCATGGTCTCAAGCGGTGAATCATGGTGTACATTCGCTACCTTGAACCGCAGGAAATCGTCCGCTTCCTTGTACGTGTAGGCGCCCCACTGGTGCGGATCCTTGTTCAGGATGATGGTCCACTCATTTTGGCCAGGGATGGCAAAAAATCCGTATTCGCCTGCGGGAACTTTGTTACCTTCGATGGTCACGTCATCGCTGAATTTGATGATAGTCGCCGAATTGGCGCCCAGGCGCCAGACTGCGCCGTAAGGCACCAGTCCGCCGAATATCTTACGCCCCCTGATATTTGGCCTGGAATAGGTGAGGGTGATCTTGCCGAGGCCAAGTTCCTGTTCAATGGTTTGCGTAGTGCTCAGCGGCGGTATCTTGATCGATTGCGCAAAGCTGTTCGTCGCGGTGCATGCCAGCAGCATGGCGGCCGCGCAGATAAGTATTCTTTTCATTTTTCTAATTGGTTTTCAGGGTTTATAGTTCGAATTTAATAACAAGACTTATGATTTGCTAAGATGTTATTAATCTGTGCCACTATCATCATTTCAATATCATCAAGTTAAAAACTATTGGTTAAAGGATTTTAAAGGCATAGCTTTGGCTTATGCTCAAAAAGTCGGCTGCAATATTTCTTGTCCTGCTGTACCTCAGTACGGTATCCGGCTTCGCACTCAACCTGCATTATTGCTTCAATCACCTTTCATCGGTAAAAATCGACGCCCCTGCAAAAGCCTGTGTCAAAGGCTTTTCGACGGCCAAAATGAAATGCTGCCATGATAAACGTATCGAAGTAAAGGTTAAAGACTCGCACCAGGCGACGAAGTCGTCTATCCTGAAGATCTTTAATGAGGAACTGCTTTTTATTTTTGTTGATGGCGGTTTCTTCAGCTTTTCATCGAATAATATAACACCTGCGGCTTACCGTGGCCCTCCGGTCGCCTTATCTAACGCTCCCATCTACCTGGTAAATTGTACATTTCGCGTTTGATCCGGATTTGATTCTTTAAATAACACGGTTTTGCCGTGCATTTGTTAACGATTAAACGGATCTGCATGAAATCTCTTAAAATATTTATACCACTTATTCTTATTTCCTGCGCGGCGTACGCGCAAAAAGACAACTCCATGAAAGGCATGGACATGGGCGGTATGAAAATGGATACCACAAAGCCTATGATGATGAACAGCCAGTATTCGCTCGGTCTGCCCATGAATCGCGATGGCTCGGGCACATCATGGGTGCCTGACCAAACGCCGATGTACGGTTATATGTTCCACGGAAAGAAGTGGATGACCATGATACATGGAAGCTTTTTTATCCGGTACACCGACCAGGATGTTTTTAACCGGGGCAGCCGGGGCGGGAAACAATTCGATATACCCGACTGGTTCATGGCAATGAGCCAGCGTAAGGTTGGAAATGCTGGCTTGTTTTCAATCAATACCATGTTTTCATTCGACCCATTCCTGGTCGGCCCCGGAGGTTACCCGCTCCTGTTCCAGACAGGCGAGTCATACAGGGGCAAACCTTTGGTAGATATTCAGCACCCTCATGACCTTTTTGCAGAGATCAGCCCGAACTATACCCAGCGAATTTCAAAAAACGCTGATGTCTCGGCTTCTGTGGGTTATCCGGGCGAGCCGGCGCTCGGCCCGCCGGTGTTTATGCACAGGCTTTCGGCCATGAATGATCCGGATGCACCGCTAACCCATCACTATGCTGATGCGACGCACATTACTTTCGGCGTGGCGACTTTAGGGTTCAGGTACAGCGATGTAAAATTGGAAGGGTCGGTATTTACCGGCCGTGAGCCCGATGAGTTTCGGTATAACTTTGACA
>JAFDZL010000478.1 GCA_018266935.1 Bacteroidota bacterium
GGTATTACATATCTTTTTGCCAGTTCCGCTCACCTTAATGCCGCACTCTTCCTCCACTTCACGCACGGCGCCGATCTTCCTTCCCTCCCGTCTTTCGAGCTTGCCTTTGGGCAGGTCCCACTTGTCGTTACGGTATAGGAAAAGGTATATGCCCTTGGTATCTTCAACCACCCCGCCGGCCGCCTCGATAAGCGTGATATTTTTTGCCACCTTCTTTAGGTAAGCTTTGGCATCCCTTGTGATAATGAAAAATAAGCGCGGGCCCGGCTTGCCATTGAACTGGTTGAAAAAAGATTTCAGGTCAAAAGTTTGGGCATCAATCCGTTGGTACCTCTCCACCCGTTTGGGTACGGACTGTGTTATCAGTATTACTTTCTCGTTAATATAAATTCTGTACTTTTGGGCCATGTTCAACAAAAGTGAGATCGAACAGCAAGTTGCCGAGTTCCTCCTGCAAATTAAAGCAATTAAATTACAACCTGACAATCCTTTTACCTGGGCATCGGGCTGGAAATCGCCGATCTACTGCGACAATCGCGTAACGCTCTCACATCCGACTATTCGCACCTATATCCGTCAAAAATTATCGCTTGTTATCCAGGAAGAGTTCGGCGCCGTTGGTTGCATAGCCGGGGTAGCTACAGCAGGTATCCCTCAAGGCGTATTGGTGGCGCAGGAATTAGGGCTTCCTTTCATATATGTACGTTCGAAACCGAAGGACCATGGGACCGGCAGCCTGATAGAAGGCGAAATTATGCCCGGGAAGCGTGTGGTGGTCATCGAGGACCTGATCTCGACAGGGAAAAGCAGCCTGCAGGCCGTAGAAGCGCTACGCGGCGCCGGTTATGAAGTGGCAGGTCTCGCAGCAATATTCAGCTACGGATTTGACGTAGCTACCGAGAACTTTAAACACGCCAAATGCAAGTTCTTCTCCTTGTCCAATTACAACGCATTGTTAAAATACGCCGAAGAACATCAGTATATAACATCCGACAATGTTGACGTATTGCGCAAATGGCGCGTATCGCCCGAAACCTGGGGACAATAATTAATATTCTTTTTTAACGCTCAGGTGCAGCAAAACCACCGCAATATTGATGGTAAACAGCCCAACGATCAATAGTATCATAATCTGTTTAAATTAATTAGGTGATCAAAGCAATGCAAAACCTGTTCCAAAGGCTGTTATTTAACTATTGGCTATATTTTTAACGACACCATCGTTTTCGTTAATTATAAATTGAGTAAAGCTTTCCCCATATTTTAATATTTTGAGAAAGCCGGCGCGATTGTCAATTGCCTGGTATCCACGCGGCTTGGCGACAAAAACAACAAAAATTCGTACGTAGAAAAACGAGGTCGTATATTTATCTCTGCCGGGTTTGATCCAACGTTCGCCGGGTATTACACCAATTATTGCCTCAATTTTTGACCTCGTATGAAAAAAAATACCGGAAGAAGGGATTTTTTAAAGAACATCACCCTGGGCGGAGCAGTGGCCCTGGCCCCGTCGGGCCTTGTGAATATAACTGAACCGTCCGATGCAAAGGCTGAAGACAAACCTGACAAGGCGGCCAAACGGGCTTATAATTCAATATATACCGGCGAATATTTAAACCGAATCGCCTTCCCGATAGGCGGTATCGGAGCCGGTATGTTTTGCCTCGAAGGCACGGGCAGCCTCGCGCAGGTATCTGTACGCAACAGGCCCGAAATGTTCAGTGACCCCGGAGTGTTTGCTGCGATTGCCGTTAAAGGCGTACCGAACGGTGCGAAATTGCTTGAAGGACCTGTCCCCGACTGGAAAAAATTCGGTTTGCATGATGCCGGTAACGGCCTGGCGGGATCTACTACCGGCCTGCCACACTTTCACGCCGCCAGTTTCAAAACCGAGTTCCCGTTCGGTCATGTTAAACTGGAAGACAGAGATATTCCCTTAGATGTGACGCTCACGGGCTGGAGCCCTTTTATTCCCACCGATGACGATAATTCGAGCCTGCCGGCCGGTGCGCTTGAATATACTTTCCTCAATACAGGCAAAGCAGCAATAGAAGCGGTATTCTCGTTCAATGCAAAAAACTTCCTTCGTACCGACAATGGCAGTAATGCTATACGGGAGACCAAAAACGGGTTTATACTGTACGATGCCGGCACAAAAGAAAAACCCTACCCGTCAGAATTTGCCATATTCACTGATGATGACCGCACAACGGTCGACTATTGCTGGTTCAGGGGCGGCTGGTGGGACCCGCTTACGATGGCATGGAATGTTGTAAAAAATGCCGAAACCAGGCAAAATCCGGCTGTACCAAATGATGCACCGGGAGCGAGCATTTATGTCCCGTTCACATTGGCGCCGGGTAAAAAGAAAACGATCAGGCTGATGATGTGCTGGTACACGCCCGACTCGGAACTGAGCTTTGGCCAAATGGGCCGGCGCAAAGATTGTGACCCGTCCAGTGGCTGTTGCAACACGCCAGCCGACCTTCAATTAGACAAATACGATAAGCATTTCGATGGCAAGTTCTATAAGCCATGGTACAGCAGCCGTTTTCAGAACATCCAGGCCGTCATCGATTACTGGAAAACCAATTATGACGAACTGCGCAAGAACACAGCGGTGTTCAGCAAGGCCTTTTATAACTCTTCCCTTCCGCCTGAGGTGACCGAGGCAGTTGCCTGCAATCTTTCGATACTCAAATCGCCGACGGTAATGCGACAGTATGACGGTCGTTTGTGGAGTTTTGAGGGTTGCGCGGATGATACTGGCTGTTGCCACGGATCGTGTACCCATGTCTGGAACTATGCGCAAGCCATCTCCCATTTGTTCCCGGCGCTCGAGCGCAGCCTGCGCCATACCGAATTTTGTGAGAGCCAGGATGAAAAAGGGCATCAGAATTTCAGGTCCAATTTGCCGATCGGTCCTACAACGCACGATTTCCATGCCGCTGCCGACGGGCAGTTGGGCGGCATTATGAAAGTTTACCGCGAGTGGCGTATCCACGGCGACAACAACTGGCTGGAAAAAATGTATCCCATGGTGAAGGCGAGCCTGGATTATTGCATCCGCACCTGGGACCCCCGCAATAAAGGCGTGATAGAGGAACCGCATCACAACACGTATGACATTGAATTCTGGGGACCGGACGGTATGCATACCAGTTTTTATATCGGCGCGCTCACTGCGTTCATCGCCATGTCGGATCACCTCGGGAAAGATTCAACAACCTATAAAGATCTGCAGCAAAGAGCCAAAAAAGCGCTTGAAACCGAACTATACGACGGCGAATATTTTATTCAAAAAATTACCGTTGATGGCCTTAATGCGCAGAATCCTGCCACAGCCAAATCATACGGCGGCGACTACTCCGATGAGGCCAAAAAATTACTGGCAAAGGAAGGCCCGAAATATCAATACGGGAAAGGTTGCCTGTCTGATGGTATCCTCGGCGCCTGGATCGGCCAGATGTGTATGGTTCCTGAACCAATAAACAGCGCTTATATCAAAAGCCATTTAAAGGCAGTTTTCAGATACAATTTCAAAACCGACCTGAGCGAGCATGCCAATCCCCAGCGTCCATCGTACGCATTGGGCAATGAAGCGGGTCTTTTACTGTGTACCTGGCCCAAAGGCGGTAAATTATCGCTGCCATTCGTTTACAGCGACGAAGTGTGGACGGGCATCGAACACCAGGTGGCATCGCACCTGATGCTGACGGGCAGTGTCAGTGAGGGACTGGCGATCCTCAGCGCTTCCCGCGACCGTTATGACGGACGAATCCGCAACCCGTTCAATGAATACGAATGCGGCCACTGGTACGCCAGAGCCATGTCGAGCTATGGTTACCTGCAAGCGCTTACCGGAGTGCGGTATGATGCGGTGACCAAAAGTCTGCATATCGATTCGCAGGTCGGCAATTTCACCAGCTTCCTGTCAACCGACACCGGTTTTGGTAATGTAAGCCTGAAAGAAGGTCGCCCGTCGCTGCATGTTGCCTATGGGAAGATCGACGTTAAAAAAGTTTATGTTTCAGGAAAAGTAACCATGCTATGAAAGTTGCAGATAACAAGATGGTATCCCTAAGATACTCCATCAAAAACGGGCAGGGGCACGTTATGGTCGATATCATGAACGACGGGCCGTTCCGCTATGTGTGCGGCAGCGGCGGTATCTTACCTGCGCTTGAGCAAAACATCCGGGGAATGGAACAGGGCGCTAAAAAATCCTTCACGCTACTTAAGGCCGAACAACCGGGCTTATTCGAAGACCTGTATATTGACGTGGTCATTGATGATGTCAGCAATGATATACCAGAAAAGGCTGCCGCGTCAGTGAACAACTGCGATGGCGGCGATTGCTGCTGTTAACCCCTATTTTTACCTCCTTCCTTAAAATTCCGGCGAAATAAGCGTACCTTTGCGCCAAATTTAGGGGGCACGCATGATCACGGTATCCAATCTTTCGCTTCGCTACGGCAAACGGACACTCTTCGAGGAAGTTAATCTGAAATTCACCCAGGGTAACTGCTATGGCATTATCGGCGCCAACGGCTCGGGCAAATCCACTTTCCTGAAGATACTTTCAGGCGAGGTTGATCCTACCACAGGTTCGGTTAGCTTCACTCCGGGCGAACGCATGGCTGTGCTGAAACAAAATCACTATGAGTTTGACGAATTTCCGGTGATCGAAACCGTGATGATGGGTCACAAGGAGCTGTATTCCATCATGAAAGAGAAAGATGCCATCTACCTGAAAGAGGATTTTTCGGATGCCGACGGCGAGCGCGCCGGCGAACTGGAAAACCTGTTTGCTGAAATGGATGGGTGGAACGCCGAAAGCAATGCCGCTACCCTGCTGAGCAACCTGGGCATTAAAGAAGACCTTCACTATAAATTGCTAAACGAGCTTGACGGCAATCAAAAAGTTCGTGTATTGCTGGCACAGGCATTGTTCGGCAACCCTGATATCCTTTTACTGGACGAGCCTACCAACGACCTGGACATCCACACCATCAGTTGGTTGGAAGATTTCCTGGCGGGTTACGAAGCGATCGTTTTGGTGGTTTCCCACGACAGGCACTTCCTCGACACGGTTTGCACCCACGTGGTGGATATCGATTTCGGCAAGATGACCATCTACACCGGTAATTATTCGTTCTGGTACGAATCGAGCCAGTTAGCTTTGAGGCAACGTGCCGATCAGAACAAGAAGATGGAAGACAAAGTGAAGGAATTGCAGGAGTTCATCCGTCGTTTCAGCGCCAATGCTTCCAAATCGAAACAGGCGACCAGTCGTAAGAAAGCTTTGGACAAGATCAACCTGGAAGAGATCAAACCTTCCAGCCGAAAATATCCTGCTATTATGTTCAATAATACCGGCCGCGAGGCAGGCGACCAGGTGCTGCAAATTGAAAAACTGGAAAAGAAGCTGGGCGGAGAGGTGCTGTTCAGGGATATTAACCTGATGGTGAATAAAGGTGACAAGATCGCCGTGCTGTCGGAAAACAGCCTGGCCACTACAGCTTTTTATAATATCCTGATGGGTCGCGATAAAGATTACAAAGGCAGCTTCAAATGGGGCGTTACCATCAACCCGGCCGATATGCCTATCGAAAACGCCGAATATTTTGCCGGAAAGGACGAGAACCTGATCGACTGGCTGCGCGAATATTCACCGGGTGAAAAGGATGACCAGTTCATTCGCGGCTTTTTAGGCCGGATGCTCTTTTCCGGCGAAGAAGTGCTCAAAAAAGCCACTGTACTTTCAGGAGGCGAGAAAATGCGCTGCATGTTCAGCCGGATGATGCTGCAGCAGCCGAACGTGCTTGTATTTGATGAACCGACTAACCACCTCGACCTGGAATCGATCACCGCCCTGAACAACGGCATGAAGGATTTCAGGGGTATTATCCTGTTCACCTCGCGCGACCATGAATTGATTGAAACCGTCGCTAACCGTGTCATCGAGCTAACCCCCGGCGGTCTGATCGATAAGCTGATGGACTATGACGAGTACATCAACAGCGACGCGGTACAGAAACAACGGGAGGAAATGTACGCGCTGGCGTAGCCAGCTAGTCCGAAAGTCCGTAAGACCGAAAGTCAGAAAGAATATGTCTGCAAAATTTGAACTTTCGGACTTATGCGGACTTTCGGACTTATGCGGACTTTCGGACTACAGAAAAATTTCGTTTATTTGCAACCCCAAAACAACCCGACTCCGTAGCTCAGCTGGTAGAGCAAATGACTCTTAATCATTGGGTCGAGAGTTCGAATCTCTCCGGGGTCACATCGAAAAACAGCTTATAAATGTCGGAAAGCTGCCTTTAAAAAGGCAGCTTTTTTCGTTCTGTTCACGATGAAATACCATTCCAGGCACCCTGTGGAGAAGGCGGAATTGATGGGTCAGGCGTAGCCGGTGCCGGCGGCGCAGATGGCGGTACCTCGGCGGGTTCGCGCTGCGGGTCTTCCTGGGGCGTAGCCGGTTTCCCTGGCTCGCTGGGTTTCTCGATTTCAGGTCGCTGCGGGGTTACGGGCATCTCCTCCTGCTCACCCGGAAATGTTTTTTTAGCCATATCGCTTCATTTCTTTGGCAACAAGCCGCAATAATGATTGTTTTATTGCCAGTTTATCTAAAGCTTCAATAATTCCAGCACTTTGTAAATGACAAATGCGGGCCAAAATATCGCTTTAATAACGCCCAAAACACCCGACCAAAAACTGACTGCGTGAACGATAAAATAAACCAGCGCGCCCAAAAAACCCATTCCATAAAGAACCGATCCCTGGCCGCCGACTTTTTTTACCTGGTCTTTCATAAATTATTTTATTGTTGTTTTGTCAGCAATTTTGAATAACGTTCCTGCTAAGTCAGCCCTTGAAAAAAATCATCCTCTTTCAAACCTTCCGGTGATCTTAGTCAATTTTATCCTATATACGATCGGATCGATACGCGTATCAATATCCGATTCATCCGCAATGCCGTGTGAAGGATGATTTTCGGGATTATCCATCAGGGGCATAAAACGGTGAATTAAAAGCTGCCTCACCTGCTGCTTCTCATCGGCGTTCCTGATCTCTTCAAATGTCCCCCAGGCAATTATGCAACGCCATTGAAAAATATTTTCGATCTCTTCAACCTCGAAGCAGACCTTCGGATTTTTACGCATCATATCAATTTTTTTGCCCGGGCCCGAATGGGCATATATTGCGCCGTTTTTGTAAACATAGTTAAGCGGTACAATGTACGTTTCACCGGCGTGGTGGCAAGCCAGCCGGCCTGTTATCTGTCGTTGCAGGACGTCGTCTATTTGCTTTTCGTTCAGTTGACCTAACATAGTTTTCTTATTTAAGTAGTTATTACAAAACTAATCAGCGCCGACCCCGAACGCCGTGACGTGTATTATCTGCAGAAATGATCTATATCACATTTTTAAACATCTAATGGCGCCGCATGGTACATTATTAAAATCGGAGGACTTCAGCTCATAATTGAAAAAATTTGTTTCGCGGGCGCATTAAATGACCAACATCACTCGACAAAAAGTATCGCCTTTCGATCTTTGTTCCAGGTAGTTAATTAAAAAATACTGTTATGAAAACCGATTTAGATATTCAAAAAGATGTAATGGCCGAGCTCAAATGGGAGCCGATGCTAAACTCAGCTGAATTAGGTGTTGCCGTAAAGAATGGGGTTGTTACTTTAACGGGGACGGTATCCAATTATTCGAAAAAATTTGCTGCGGAAAACGCCACCTGGCGGGTAAAAGGAGTCAAGGCGGTTGCCGAGGAACTGGAAGTAAAATTAGGCGATGGCGACAGATTGACCGACGTTGAAGTTGCCGACAGCGTCATCAGCACGCTACGCTGGAACACTTCCATCCCCGACGAGCAAATCAGGATCAAAGTCACCAATGGTTGGGTCTATCTGAGTGGCGAAGTTGACTGGCACTTCCAGAAAGAGGCGGTGATCAATGCGCTTCGTGAGCTAAAGGGTATCAGGGGTATCAGCAACGAGATCTCCGTGAAGCCGCGGGTCCAGGCAACGGTCGTCAAGGAAAACATCCGCAAGGCACTGGAGCGAAAAGCTGATCTTGAAGCCAATAATGTCCGTGTTGAAACTATTGGCAACCGCGTCGTACTTAAAGGACGCGCAAGGTCATGGAATGAACGTAACACCATCGCGCATGCCGCCTGGTCGGCGCCCGGGGTTGCATCTGTGGACGACGAGATTGTTATTTCCTATTAAGAATAGCGACACTCTGAAGTAAAGCGCCCGGATTTGCGGGCGCTTTTATTAAAAAAAAAACGGGAGCCGGCTTACCGCTCCCGTATGAGTAGCTTCAAATCTTATACAGATAATCTAGCTACCTCGCTTTACCGTTTCAGGAATCAATTCCATCGATCGGTGATACAAATGTATATCGGCCTTGCAGGCCAACAAATGAGCGAGGTCATTTTTTGAGATGAGTATGATCATTGGGTTGATAACCTTTACTTCCAAACTTTATCCTTATGAATAACCGGAGACATAAGATTAAAGGCCCCGTGCCACAGGGACCTAAAAAGTTCAAATGGAACGGGATATGGTTATATATATTGTTATTGGGCGGTCTCTTTCTTCCCCAGCTCCTGGGCAAACAAGTTACCGAAATAACCTGGCAACAATTTCAAAAAGATATATTGAGCCGGAACGCGGTTGCCAGGCTTGAGGTCGTCAACAATGAAACGGTAAACGTTTACTTAAAACCGTCTTTCGCCAACGATAAGCAGTTCAAAGATGTTTTCAAATCGACCTGGGGAACTAACGAAGGTCCCCACTATGCTTTCAGTATTGGTTCATCGGATTCATTTGACAGGCAACTGAATGATGCCGAAAAAACTGTCCCGGCGAACGATAGAATACCGGTGACTTACATCAGGAAATCAAATTGGCTTATCAATGTTATCAGTTGGATCATACCGTTTGCCTTATTGTTCCTTGCCTGGACTTATCTTATGAGGAGAGCCGGAGGAGGCATGACCGGCGGCGGAACATCGATCTTTAATTTTGGAAAATCAACGGCTACCCTGGTAGAAAAGAGCAAAAGCGAAGTCACTTTCGACGATGTGGCCGGTTTGGAAGAGGCGCAGATAGAAGTGCGCGAAATTGTAGATTTTCTGAAAAACCCCGACACCTTTACCAAATTAGGCGCCAAAATACCAAAGGGCGTGATTTTGGTTGGCCCGCCCGGAACCGGCAAGACACTTTTGGCGAAAGCTGTGGCGGGTGAAGCCCAGGTCCCTTTCTTTTCAATTTCAGGCTCCGAGTTCGTCGAAATGTTTGTAGGCGTGGGCGCTTCGCGTGTTCGCGACCTGTTCAGGCAGGCCAAGGAAAAAGCGCCCTGTATCATCTTTATCGATGAGATAGACGCCATTGGCAGATCGAGAGGCAAAGGGGCATTTCTTTCGGGCGGCAATGACGAACGTGAAAGCACCCTAAACCAACTGCTGACGGAAATGGATGGTTTTGGCACCAACAGCGGGGTGATTGTTCTGGCGGCATCTAACCGCGCTGATATGCTCGACCCTGCCTTGCTGCGGCCCGGACGTTTTGACAGGCACATCTACCTGGAATTGCCTAATATGCATGAACGGGAAGCGATATTCAAAGTGCATATGAGGCCGCTGGTAACCGACGATTCGATCGACACACGCTTCCTGGCAGCGCAAACTCCCGGATTCTCGGGTGCCGACATCGCTAATATCTGTAATGAGGCAGCTTTGTTTGCCGCCCGAAAGAAGGAAAACAAGATTGGCAAGCAGGACTTTATGGATGCAATAGATCGGGTGGTCGCCGGCCTTGAGAAGAAAAGTAAGATCATTACACCCGAAGAAAAACAGAGAATAGCCTTTCACGAAGCAGGGCACGCCGTTGTCAGCTGGCTGTTGAAAAATGTCGATCCGTTGGTTAAAGTATCGATTATACCCAGGGGAAAATCACTGGGGGCAGCCTGGTATTTACCGGAAGAAAAACAATTACGTACTGAATCCACGTTCCACGAGCATCTATGCGCAACCCTCGGCGGCCGGGCGGCCGAACAAGTGGTTTTTGGCGAAGTCTCGTCCGGCGCGCTCGATGACCTTGAAAAAGTAACGAATGAGGCTTATATGATGGTTACCTATTTCGGCTTTAATAAAAAAATCGGAAACACAAGCTATTACGATTCCACCGGTCAGCGGGATATGAGCCTGCAAAAACCCTATAGCGAAGAAACCGGCCGGCTGATTGACGAGGAGGTGCGGAAACTGATCAACGGCGCGTACGAACAAGCTAAGGAAATATTGGTACAGCACAGGTCGTTGCTCGACCAACTCGCCAAAGCGCTTCAAACCAAGGAGGTGATATACAAAGAAGACCTCGAGGAGATACTGGGAAAAAGGGAAACCGGCAGACATAAAGAGCCCGTCCCGGAGAAACATCCGGCATAACCTGCTGCTTTTTACCCCGCGAAAAAAAAGGTAAGGTGATCAAAATCATGAATTGAAGTGAGCCGGGTCATGGCTTTGCGGTTAGCGTGTTCTGAAATTTATAGCATCAATATTAATCATTAACACCATGTCAACTTTAGTAAAAAAATCAAATGGCTTTCCGTCATTAAGGTCAATGATGGAAGATTTCTGGAACGGCGACAAGTTTTTTAATGGTCCATTTTTCAGCAGCGAGCTGGTACCGTCGGTAAACGTCAGCGACAAGAAAAATCATTATGAACTTGAAGTAGCGGCACCCGGTTACAAAAAGGATGATTTTAAGATCAACACCGAAAATGGCCTGATCACGATCAGCGCTGAAACCAGCAGCGAAAAGAAAGAGGAGAAAGAAGATTACCTGCGCCAGGAGTTCTCGCGTTCTTCGTTCACCCGCACCTTCAGCTTGCCGGAAGATGTGGAAGACGATAAGATCAACGCACATTACGAAAACGGTGTACTTACCGTCGAACTGAAAAAATCGGCAAAAGCAGTCCCTGCCAAAAAAGAGATCAAAATTAATTAATTGATGATCATAGCAACCCCGCCGGCCGGATCCGGAGGGGCTGCTATTTAAAAAAAGCATTATGGAAACCGCATTAAGTTTATCCTCGCGTTCGCAGCAATCTTATGTATTGTGCAGGCATTGGGAATCGGACCTGGAATTTTTCAAGATCGAAACGGCCTTTTTACATCGCCTGCTGGACGATTACTTTGTCCGGTTACTAAGTCCTGAGTTCACTGATAAACTCCGTGAAACCAGTAAAAAGCTGTTTGAACTTGAAAAAGACGAGAATAGCCTCCGCCAGCAATTAACCGCGCACATGAAACAGTTGGAACTTACGGCCGAAAATGTAATTTCTGAAGACATCGAAAAATTGGCCGACGAACAGGCAACGCTCGAATCATTACTTTTCAAACTCATTAACGAATACAGAACGGTTAAGAAAGAAATGTTCGCGCTGGTAGAGAAAGCCCGACGTGAAAAGAAACTCATCACGCAATAACAAGCATACTAATTCAACTAAATAAAAAACGCACCGCGGGTACCGGTGCGTTTTTTATGCGTGCTGACAGGCGGCGCTCCTATTCAATAAAAAAAGCGTTGTCCCTGATCCTTTTGTGTACTTCAGGGGTTTCGTCGCCATAACCCAGTATTACTGCCATATGTACCTGTTCTGAAAATGGCACCTGGAGGCGTGAGAATATTTTGGTTTGCTCAACATATTTGGCAAGGCCTACCGGGCAACTGTCCAGTCCAAGTGCTTTTGCCGCGAGCATCATATTTTGCGCACACATGCCGATATCAAGCGGCGCCCATTCATTTTCCCTCGGCGCAGCGATAAATATGACAACCGGAGCCGTGTGAAAAATTGGGTCCGGGCGTTTGAAGAGGTCGCCTTCTTTGAGCATATGCAGAAATTCGATCGCAGTTTTTAGTATATCGCCACCCGAATGCGTTTTCACAAACGAACGCGCTGTAACTTTAGCAATTTCCTTTGAAAATGCTTTAATGGTTTCCTTCCCGGTGAGAATATAAAATTTCCAGGGTTGCCTGTTAATGGCTGAAGGCGCCATACGACCGGCATCAAGGATCCTGGTGATCATTTCATGATCGACCGGAATATCCTTGTACCTCCGCACTGCCCGCCTTTCGTATATCGTATTTAGCGTTTCGGAGCATGCCACGTCTTCGCTGATTAATTCTGTTTCCATTTCCGATGATTTTAATTTTACAGTGTTGTTTTTTTATCTATCGTTCGATCATTCTTTGGCCGGGAAAATTAACACGGGTATTTTTTGATCGTTCAGCAATTCCTGGGTGTCACTATGCGTGAGCAGCCTGCCAAAAAACGAATGATGGTGGTGCAGCACGGCAAGTAAACCCGAGTGCTCTGTTTTTGACATGATAAGCAGCCTTTTTATTGGATCTTTTCCGTGAATAACCTGGTATGAAATACGCTTGTTGCGAATATGCTTAAATGCGTCCTCAAATACGGTTCTATCCATTTCAGCCGTT
>JAFDZL010000047.1 GCA_018266935.1 Bacteroidota bacterium
AGGCAGATGTAACTTTCACTTATAACGACCAGGCAGTAAAAAACATCAATACTGTAACCTTGAAGTTCACAGGGAAACCCCTCAGCTTCATACTACAGGAAATAGAACGGCAAACACCATTGGCCTTCAGGCTGCAGGGCAACCTGATCGGCGTAACCAGGAAGCAGGCACTGCCAGAACGAATGCCCGTCGAGCATAAAATCCCAATCGAGCCTGTCGGTCGTATCACCGTCAGTGGAACAGTCACAAGCCAAAACGGGCAGCCATTAACGGGCGTTACCGTCATGATAAAAGAGACAGGTAAAATGACTGTGACCGATCAAAAAGGAAATTATATAATCGGCGCAGACAGCAATAATACCCTGATTTTTTCTTTTGTTGGTTTTTCCAGGCGGGAAATACCGATAAATGGACGGACTGAAATTAACATTATTCTTTCGGCAAGCAATTCCCCATTAGATGAAGTGAAGGTAATTGCATATGGAACCACAACGCAAAGACTGAACACAGGTTCTATAACGACCGTATCAGCAAAAGACATTGCGGAGCAACCAGTAACAAACGTACTGTCAGCCTTATCAGGAAGAGTACCCGGAATGTTCGTGCAAACAACCAATGGCCTTCCTGGTGGCAATATAAGCATTGCAATAAGAGGTAAAGGCTCTATTACGGCTGGTACTGCTCCTTTGTATATTATTGACGGCGTCCCGTTTGCAACGACAATCGGCGGTAGTTTTACAACATCAGCAGGTGCACTTGCGTCAGGTTCGGTAAATGGCGCTGTCAGTCCGCTTAATAGCCTTAATCCCGATGATATTGAAAGTATAACCATTCTTAAAGACGCTGATGCTACTGCTATTTACGGATCACGGGGAAGCAATGGAGTCGTGCTTATTACTACAAAGAAAGGACATTCCGGCAAAACACAATTTACAATTAATGTAAATCAGGGAGTTGAGGAATCGGCTGACATGCCACAAATGCTTAATCTGCAACAATACCTTCAAATCCGCCGCGAAGCTTTTGCCAATGATGGGTTAACACCATCTTCCGATCCTACTTCCGCCACCTATGCACCTGATCTTACTGTTTGGAGCAACAGCAAGTCGACGAACTGGGCAAAATATCTCCTGGGCGGCACCGGGCATTCCACGGACGCGCAGGCAAACATTACGGGCGGCAATGACAATACCAGTTTCATGATCGGAGGCAATTTTCACAGTGAATCGACATACTTGCCTGGTGACAATTTATACCAGCGGGGGGGTATCCATTTCAGCTTGCAGCATACCTCGCCCAATCGTAAGTTTTATATACAATTTTCAAATTCCCTCACGCTGGATAATAACAGGCTCACCAATCTTACTGATGATGCAACAGATTTGACCCTTTCACCCAACTATCCCATTTATGATGCTTCGGGAAACTACAATTGGTTTTATGCCAATCCCTTTGCGGAAGCCAGTGCGGTATCGAAAGCAAACACGATGAACACGGTCGATAACGTCCTTGCTCAATATACGATCCTGCCTGAACTAAAGGTCAAAATCAGCGCAGGCTACAGTAACATTACACTGGACCAAACACAGATATTTCCTACCGAAGCGCTTTATCCGGGCAGTATCAACTATACAAATTTCGGCAATAACGGCACCCGCTCATTTATTGCCGAGCCACAGATAACTTATGATCACCGTTTCAAAAATTCAGCGCTTAACGTTCTATTAGGCAGTACCTATCAGAATACGTTGGCAAAGGGAGATGAGATACAAGCCAGTAATTTCAGTACCGAAAGCCTGATGAACAACCTGGGTTCAGCAGGAAGCTATACACTGTTAAATAGCTATACCCAATACAAGTATGTATCCGTTTTCGGCAGGGTGACTTACAACCTTGAGGAAAAATATATTCTGAATGCTACGGTTAGAAGGGATGGCTCTTCCCGCTTCGGCCCGGGCAATCAATCCGGGAATTTTGGCTCCATTGGTGCAGCATGGTTGTTTGGCGAAGAAAACCTGGTTAAAAAGGCCTTGCCATTCTTAAGTTATGGCAAACTGCGCGGCAGCTATGGCGTAACAGGCAATGACCAGATCCCCGACTATCAATATTTATCTACGTACGGCAGTTCCGGTTATATCTACCAGGGTATTTCAGGACTAAAGCCAAACCGTATCGCCAATTCAGATTTTCATTGGGAATCCACCCGCAAAGTGGATGTAGGATTA
>JAFDZL010000479.1 GCA_018266935.1 Bacteroidota bacterium
GTTGTAGTTGGCATACAGGTAGGTTGGCGCCTGGCCTTCGGGGAACATTGCTTTTACCTCGTCCGGGGTTGTAAAAGCCTGCAGCCCGTTTTTCTTGCCGCCCTGGGACGAATACTCGATCATGGGTTCAAGTGAAAACAGACCGGAAAATTTAAACTCGGCAAATGCCGCTATTTCGGGCCCAAGCCTTGAGCTATAACCGGTGTTAAGCGGGTTCTGATTCCCGGCCCCGGCCGTAAGATTGGGAATACTGATACCAGCACGAAGGCCCAAAGCTACGTCCTGGGCATAAGTCTTGAAGCAGCCGAATGAAAAAATGAGCAATATGTAAACTATCTTTTTCATGATCTTGAACATTTGGCAACAAAAGTTCCATTTTCAAGCGATAGAAAACGTGACCCACGTCATCCAATAGATTGATATTAAACAATCTATTCGGTGCACTTGCTTTAAAGGAAAATTTAAATAAGCTTGACAAGCGAAAAGAATTGCGCTATATTTAAACTGTGACTGCGTGAAATACGCGCGTAATAATGCGGGACCCCTAATACCGTATCAAACCCAAACAGGACAATCATGGTAAACCACGTAGCCACAAGTCCTTACGATAAGCTTCCCATCGGGGTTTACACCTGCGATGAAGAAGGATATGTGACTTCATGCAATGAATCAGTTATCGCATTGTGGGGACGCCGCCCCGAGCCGGGCGCCGAAAAGTGGTCGGGCGCATGGAAAATTTTTGATGAGGATCATCGCCTGTTATCTCCCGACGAATATCCTGTGGCCATAGTAGTCAGGGAAAAGAAGATCATACCCAATGCCGGTTATATTATTGAACAGCCTGATGGCAAGAAACGGGATGTGCTGATCTCTTGTATCCCGACATTCGACGACTTTGGCCAATTCACCGGCACCATTAACACTTTACTTGATATAACCGAGCAGAAAGCGAGCGAAGCGCGGCAGAGCATGATGGCTTCGATCATCGAATCTTCGGATGACGCTATTATCGGCAGGACCCTCGACAGCATAATAACGAGTTGGAACCACACTGCTGAAATTTTATTTGGTTACTCTGAAGCTGAAGCATTGGGCCGGCACATCAATTTGATAATTCCGCCGGACAAATTAGAGGAAGAAAAACTGATCATTAGCAAAATATCCCGGGGCGAAAAAATTGAACACTTTGAAACCTACCGCATAAACCGGGATGGACGGCAAATACCTATCTCTTTGACTGTTTCACCTATAAAAGATGCAAAGGGCGCAATCATAGGAGCGTCAAAGATAGCCAGGGATATCACGCGCCAAAAAATGGCCGAAGACCTGATCAGAAATTACGCGTCAAGCCTGGCGGCAGAAGTAGCTGAACGGACCGAGTCGCTTTCAAAAACCATTGAGGCCTTAGAACTGGCAAGGACGGAATTGGACGAGGCTCTGACCAACGAGAAGCAATTGGGTCAGTTGAAAAGCAGGTTCGTATCGATGGCCTCGCATGAATTTCGGACGCCGCTCAGCGCGATCAAATTGTCAAGTTCTCTCGTGGAGAAATACGCCGGAACGTATGACACCGCAAACGTAAACAAGCATGTCGGTAAAATAAAAAACGCGGTCAGCAACTTAACCAATATCCTTAATGATTTCCTGTCGCTCGAAAAGCTGGAGGCCGGAAAAATCGAGACGGACATGGCCGGCTTCGACCTGGTAAAATTCGCGGAAGAGGTAAGAGATGAGATGCAGTTGGTGGCCAGGGCTGGGCAACAAATTGTTTATCAGCATACCGGTGAAACCGGTTTCGCCGTACTCGACCGGAATTTGCTGCACAATTGCATTATTAACCTGTTGTCAAATGCAATAAAGTATTCGCCGGAAGGCTCGATGATCGAGCTGGATACTGAAGTAACAGAGTCGCAATACTTCATTACAGTCCGGGACCATGGCATCGGGATACCAAAGGATGAACAAAAGCATCTTTTTGAAGCCTTTTTCAGGGCAAACAATACCGGGACGATAGAAGGTACCGGTCTCGGTCTGAATATTGTATCGCGCTACACAACGCTGATGAGCGGCCAGATCACCTTCGAGAGCAAAACTGGCAAAGGCACACATTTCACTTTAGCATTTCCGGCTTCCCCGTAAATGTTTCTGCGCAAGAAAATTCTTTCCTGTTTCATATCAGTGTGAAACATGATCAACGTCATTTTCAGCCGGTTACAGTACGCTTATCTTAGTGTATAATAATTTACTATGCATTTTTTTCATAGCTATTATTTTTTTGGGATGCACTTATTGTGGTGGATATTCTTCTGTGCCTTAATGGTTTGGATCTTTGTTACGCCATACGATATCCCGGGACAAAGGCGGAAACCTGAATCGCCCCAGGATATTTTGAGAAGACGACTTGCATCGGGCGAAATAACGGAAGACGAATACCGGTATCTGAAAAGAATACTGGAAAATGAATGAGACGGCCTGATAATTCACGCTCATTCTCTAACCTAATAGCATTTATCACTAAAATTTGGTTACGTTATGCCCGGTACCGATCTATCACTACAAAGCAAAGCTGGTTTTGAGGCGCTGTATAAACACGCGCCGATCGGCATAATGGCGGTAGCGGACACAGGTTTGATCGAATTCGCCAATCCCTGCGCTGAAAGGATGTTCGGATATGCCCCAGGCACGCTGATTGGTAAAAATCACAGCATATTAATATCAGATGATCTCCGTAAAAGACAGGAGGGGTATATTCAGAATTATTTCGAAGCCCCTGCGGATAAAGTGATGGGCCAGGGAATGACACTCGACGGGTATAAAAAGGATGGCAGTATATTCCCGGCCGAGGTCGGGCTTGCATCCTACGAATACAACGGCCGGAAGATAGCCCTGGCATTTATCAATGACATAACGGCGCATGAGCACGCAAAAGACCAACTGCGAGCCAGCGAACAGAACATGCGGACGCTTATTGAACATACGCCCGCTGCCATCGCGATGTTCGACCGTGAAATGCGCTACATTGCGATAAGTAAGCGCTTTTTAAAAGACTACCAGTTGGATAGCCCGAATATCATCGGCATGAGCCATTATGATGTATTCCCCGAAATACCGGAAAGGTGGCGCGAGTTGCATCGGCGATGCCTGGCTGGCGAGAGCTCCTATTGCGATGAGGAGCAATTTGTACGTCAGGATGGCAGTATCGATTGGTTACAGTGGGAGTTGTGCCCCTGGTATGCCGCAGACGGGACGATTGGAGGCATAATACTTTTTTCCGAACTGATCACAAAGCACAAAATATCACAAAAGACCTTACACGACTACGCAACAGACCTGGGGGTTAAGGTAAAAGAAAAAACGGAATCATTGGAGAAAGCGGTTAATGAACTGCAATCAGCAAAGGACGAATTAAGCGAATCGCTTGAAAAAGAAAAGGAGCTTGGCCAGCTCAAAAGCAGATTTGTTTCTATGGCATCACATGAATTTCGCACGCCGCTTACTACCATACTGCTCTCGGCAAACCTGATCGATAAATATGCAAATCCAAATGCCAATCCGAACATTACCCAGCATACCGGCAAGATCAAGAAGGCGACCTTTAACCTCACCAGCATACTTGACGATTTTCTTTCACTGGAGAAATTAGAAACAGGGCATATTAAAGCTTCCTTTACCAATTTTGATATTGTAAAATTTGCTGAAGACATTACTGAAGAAATGCAGTTGGCGGCAAAACAGGGTCAGCATATAGTCTATAGCGCCCGCGGAGGCGAAAGAATCGTTCACCTGGATGAAAAACTCTTGAGGAACTGTATTATCAACCTGATATCAAATGCGATAAAATATTCGGGCGAACGAACAATAATCGAATTTGAAACCGAAATAACCGACAATGAATATATAGTATCGGTCTGTGATGACGGTATCGGTATTCCCGAAAGCGAACAAAAGCATCTGTTCGAAGCGTTCTTCAGGGCGCATAATACAGGCAATATTCCCGGCACAGGGCTGGGGTTGAATATTGTCGCCCGCTATGTTAAACTGATGAAAGGCAGGATCGAATTTAAGAGTGAGGTAAATACCGGCACCTGCTTCGTATTAAGGTTTCCGCAACTGGTTTAATCAACAGTATCCTGCTTACCTGCTTTCTCCGTCAAGATCCAGTATAAGCCTTTCACGTTTATCCTGTAATCAGGTAGGATCACTACGAGTATTATTTCTTCCAGCAAATCGATACTGGTTAGGGCAACCATAAGAAAGAACAACCAATAAACTGGGTTCGGCATAAAAAAGAAAGCGAGCAAGAAGATCGCCTGGGATACCGCCGCTGCTTTCGCCGCATAGGTGTGGAAGCTTGTCGTGCGTTTGTATTTGCTGAAAGCTAATATATTTTGCGCCGCATATAATACAAATAAAAAGGACACAGGTACGATCTCATCTAAAATGAACTGCGAACGAAGGACACATAGCCCGACTATCGCGGCCAGAATAGTGCCATCGTCAGCCAGCGAATCGATACGCGCACCGAAAGCGCTGGTTATCTTATACTTCCTGGCAAAAAAACCATCCACTGCGTCGGTTAAAAAGCTAATGAGCAACAACCATTTAAACACGTCGGGCTTACCCGCGATTACGAGTATGATAAGTATGGGAGCGGCTATAAGCCTGTAAAGGGTTATGCCATTAATAAAAATGTAAAGCTTGCCGTTCTTCATCATGGTAGTGTTAATTCCCGGCAATTCGTCTTAAATAGTTCCTTATAGCATCCGCATTCCAGCCGGTCAGCCTGCCCTTCTGAAGTGAGATTGCCTGGGTTCCGTTGCCTGCCAGCGGATAGCTCAAAACAAAAGGCGCATTTTTTTCTTCCCAGCCCTGGATCTGTCCAAACCTGAGAACATTGAAATATGGATCGCGATATGAGCCGGAAATGGTATAATATCCGGCGGCGAAATCGCGGAAATTCTGCACCGAAGGCTTACCCGGAACGAATTCTAACCAGGCGTAGTTCTTAGGGTGAGTTTCAAGTTCAATAGCGCGTGCACGACTGTCAAACACGGAACTATAAGCGGTATAATAACAACTGTCCGAACTTATGGCCACATACCAAAGCATGCTGTTCAAGGGCGCCGGCGTGGTAAAATAATCATTGAAGCCTATCCGGCGCGACTGAAGCATAATTGATACACGGTGATCAATGATCGCTTTATTGATGCCGGCATACGCGACATAGCAGCAGGAAAACAACAAGGCCGCCCGCGCCCATTTCAGCCTGTAGCTATTGGCGCTGTGGCCGACCAGTAAAACAATTGCCGCCACAATAAGGCCAAGACTAAACAGCGGATCGGCTACGAAAAGTAGATTGGCTGAAAAACGCTCATGGCTGAATGGTTCTAACAGGCCCGTTCCATATGCGTTGCATACATCCAGCAGATCATGTAAAGTCAGTTGGAACAGAACGAGCAGGAATACTGAGAAAAAGGGCAGGTCTTTTCGTTTAAATAACGGGTATAAAATTAAAGAAAGGGCCAATCCGCCTATGACGGCGAAGAAAAAGGAATGTGTTATACCGCGATGGATCATTAGCGAACGATCGGCTGGAAGAAATATGCCTGCAACGGTATCGATATCCGGCAGGCACTGTACAAGACCGCCCAAAAAAAGGATCCCTTTTCCGCGGCTCTTTATCCGGGCTATTTCTGTAGTACAAATTCCCAGAGCGAAATGCGTAACAATGTCCATAAACTTTTTCTGCGACCGGTCTGTAGTATTATTTTCATCAGCTATGATCCGGCAGCCGGTTTGCTGGACTGGCCGCCGGATCAGGGTCACCGGCGTTACTTCGCGGTAACGTTGGTGGTTCGGGAAATCTCTTCCAGTTCGTCACTCTCGATTTTGGTCAAAACATAGTATTTCTTGTATTCAACATTAATGAGCCAAACTGTTCGTTTGTTTTGCTCAGCACGTACGGCCGTCACAATTTTACAACCCGGATATGCGTTATTCACCATATCAAGATAATCCTTGGGAAGGTTTTTTTCGCCGCCGTAAGCCAAATGGTAAATTAATTTTCCGTCCTTACCATATAACGCCGAATTTTTTTGGTCTTCCATGATGAACTTCACCAGGTAATTTTTATCCAGTACATACCACCTCGGTGCGACGGCATCCTTGAATTTCGATTTAAAAGCATCGGTCACTTTGGTACTGACAACCGATTTAGCCGTAATGATTACAGGAGGCAGTTCGATTATTTGCGCGAATGACACACGCGCAGTGAGCATGCAGATCAGCAGTATGCCCACTTTGTAAAACTTTTTAGTTTTCATGATTTTTAATTTTTTGAAGAAGATTAATATTTGAACACATAAAGCTCAGTTTTATAAGCTTTTATAGGAGTGATCGCGGTCAGACTTAAAGCTGATCTTTATCAAAATCGCATCATCGGACCGGGCCCTGAAATGATTTTGGCCTGTGATTTTCATTTGATATTCACGATTCCAAAATTGAGCAAAGTCACAATTGCCGGCACTGGCGGTCATTTTTTCGCACACTACGCTTGTTTAACTTGGTCAATAATCTGATTATTAAACATTTATAATACTAATCGCATTAAAAGGTATGAATCCGATCGCCAGAAGCAAGGACTTTCTAAGCCAAACCGGGCAAATTTCCCGGTTTGCCGGGCATCTTTTTTCACTGGGCGCCAAGCCGCCTTATGAGATCAAAGAATTCCTGGCGCAGTGCTTTTTCATAGGCTATCGCTCATTGCCGCTGGTTGGCCTTACGGGTTTCATTATGGGACTGGTGCTGACTATGCAATTGAGGCCGTCGCTGGTATATTATGGTGTGCAATCGCGGCTTCCGGTGATGGTGGGCGTCGCCATCGTCCGGGAAATCGGCCCGGTGATAACAGCGCTGATATTTGCCGGAAAGATCGGGAGCAGTATCGGCGCCGAATTAGGTTCAATGAAAGTCACAGAGCAGATCGACGCGATGGAGGTGAGCGGCACCAACCCGTATAAATACCTGGTAGCCACCCGTGTGGTGGCAGGTACGCTGATGCTGCCGGTTCTTACTATGCTGGCAGACGTCATTTCGCTTTTTGGCGCTTATATCGGCGTGAATATCAGCGCGGTGACAAGCTTCAAATTATTTTTCCTGCAAATATTGCACACGATAGAGTTCGGCGATGTGCTGCCTGCCTTCATCAAGACCTTCTTTTTTGGCTTTGCGGTCAGCATGGTGGGCTGCTATAAAGGCTATAACTCGAGCCGCGGCACGCGTGGGGTTGGAAACTCGGCTAATACGGCTGTTGTGCTTTCATCGGTATTAATTTTCGTCATCGATCTGTTGGCGGTCCAGGTTACGTCAATTTTGGGATTAAACTAAAATGTATGGAACATCAACAGGCAGCAAAGATCGGCGAAGAGAGGGGAGAAGCGATGATCGTCATCGACAGCCTTTGCAAGTCGTTCGGCGACAATCATGTTTTAAAAAATTTCAGCCTGACACTGCACAGCCAGGAAAACCTCGTAGTGCTCGGACGGTCAGGTTCAGGAAAGTCCGTACTGATCAAATGCATCATCGGTTTGCTTCAGCCCGACAGCGGCGAGATTATCGTTTTCGGGAATAATGTCGTTCAGCTTAGCCACCACGAATTGGATATGCTGCGCACGCAGGTCGGTTTCCTGTTCCAGAGCAACGCGCTGTATGACTCGATGACCGTCCGTGAAAACCTGGAATTTCCGATGCGCCGGCACTGGTTCGAGATTTCGCAACGTGAGGTTGACGACATGGTTATGGAAGCGCTGGATAATGTAAACCTGGGTCATACAGCCGAAATGATGCCCGCCGAACTATCCGGCGGAATGGCCAAGCGCATCGCGCTGGCTCGAACTATGATATTAAGGCCAAAAATTATTTTATACGACGAACCTACTACGGGCCTTGACCCGATCACAGCCAGGGAAATAGAAAGCCTGATGCTGAAGCTGCACGATAAGTATAAGACGTCGTCGATCATTATTTCGCATGACATGAATTGCGTTAAAACCACCGCCGACCGGGTTGCACTGCTGCTTGACGGGAGATGCTATACGGACGGTTCTTTCGAGGAACTGGAAAAGTCGGACGATGAACATGTAAAACAGTTTTTTGAATAACAAAATGGCAAACCAGGGACAAAATAATATCAAATTGGGCGCATTTGTGCTGACAGGATTGCTGGCACTGATATTCACGTTATATATGATAGGCCAAAACCGCAGCCTTTTCGGGTCGAATTTTGAGCTAAGGGCTCGCTTCCCGAATGTCAACGGCCTCATCGAAGGTAACAACGTGCTTTTTTCGGGCATACAAGCAGGTACTGTTAAAAAAATCGACATCCTGAACGATACTTCTATTGAAGTGGTTATGCGTATTGATAGTAAGATAAAACCATTCATTCAAAAAAATGCACATGCTTCTATCGGAACGCAGGGTTTGATGGGCGATAAGGTCGTCAACATTACACCAGGCAAAGGCCGGGCCGTTGGGATCGAAGATCATGATCTGATCGCTGCGAAAAAGATGGTCAGTACTGATGATATGCTGGAAACGCTGTCGAGAACCAATGATAATATCGCCGATATATCCGGATCGTTAAAAAATACTGTCTCGCAACTCGACAAAAGCGCCGCGTGGGACCTGATCAATGACAAGGCCTTAAAGCAAAGCATCAGGGCGACTTTAAAAAATATTGAACAGACCAGTGATAATGCACGCCTGATGGCGCAAGGCCTGGATGATCTTGTCGCCGGGGTGAAACAAGGGAAAGGCAATATTGGACGATTGCTGAAGGACACCACGCTCGCCGGCAACCTGAATGAAGCGGTAAACAAGATTAGGCTGGCAAGCGATAATGCCAGCCAGGTTACTGAACAATTGAATCAAATGGTGACTGAGCTGAATAACGACCTGCATAAAGGCAAAGGTGTGGTAAAGCTGCTGCTGAATGATTCGGTAACGGCGAAGAACCTGAGTAAAAGCATGGAAAATATCAGGAAAGGCACCGACGGTTTTAACCAGAATATGGAGGCTCTTAAACATAATTTCCTGCTGCGGGGCTATTTTAAAAATCTTGAAAAACAGCGGCGGAAGAAGGCGGATACCGCGCGCAAAAAATAGGTAAACGTCATATTATTTCATGATCACTATCATTTGTTTTTAAACGATTCGACAGCATCTTTGATTCGTATATCGAAGAAAAACAAACAGTTAAGTTTTTTAAGTACTCAAATATTTAAGTCATGAAAAATATTTTACTGCTGACCGATTTTTCGGAAAATGCTAAAGCCGCAGCCGAGACAGCCTTGACCCTTAGCCAGAAATTACATACAAACCTTCTTTTGCTTAACACTTTTGTGTTTTACCCTGTTGCTGAGAACTACGTAGGAGGGCAATGGTTCCCGGAACTTTATAAGGAACAGGAGGAAGAAAACCAGGAGCGGCTATATCAATTGAAACTGGAGCTTGAAGAACTTAGCCTTACTACACTGGAGCCAGGTGACCGGCGGCCGGTTATCGCCACCCAGGTTGAAGATATTGGGCCGCACTTCGGTCTTGCAGATGTACTGGAAAAAAATCGCATAGAGCTGGTTGTAATGGGAACCCATGAAGAAGAGGCGTTCGGCAAGAATCATGTAAGTAATGTAATCCGCAGCGCAAGACTGCCGGTGCTGGTAGTGCCGCCGGGCGCCGATCTGAACAAAACGACGAGGGCTATTTATGCCACCGATTACGATCTGCAGGATATTGACGCTATTAGCTGGCTGGCTAAGATCGCTAAAGGCCTCCACGAGGAAATTAACGTGGTGCACGTGGCCGGGCCGGAA
>JAFDZL010000480.1 GCA_018266935.1 Bacteroidota bacterium
AATTCTGCCGTATAAATTCGTCTGCGGCTATGGCGTTCCAGTGGCCGGCGGGTGTGTATGTGCCAACGCCATCCGCCCAAAATGCCGTTAGTTCTTCGTTCGCCCTGGTTGCATGTTGGGTATAATTTAGTACCTCCGCAATCTGTGCTTTGAACTCAGGAGAGCTTGTTGAATAAGGCGGTCCAGGTCTGATAGCGGCCACAGTTGCTGTATCAAACAAAAATGGTTTCACTTTGGTGAATAGCGGCAGCATCGGAGGCCTTTTCGGGCTTTCCAGGCTTATCCAGGCCACCTGCCCTTTGGCGGTAGTCTGCGTTGCCAGTTGGCCCCAATAAGTTGGGCTGCCGCCTGCCTTCCCGGCATTGTCCGTCCGTGCGCGTGCGGCAAACAGGTCCGCTACCTGTGCACCCAACGATTCGCCTGCGGTCAGTTCACCCCTAACGTTTGCGCCGGCCATCATTCGATATTCCATTTCTTCCTGCGCCTTTTGCTGTATGTAGTCCACCTCTGTCGGGAAAAGCAACTTCATTATCTCCACAGTCGCCCCAGCCACCACTGCGTCTTCACTTGGGTATGAAGGCAGATCAGACTTGGGTATTAAAGCCTGGATCGTGGCATCGTTTTTATAAGGAGCTGCCCGGTTATATAAATTTTTGAAGTGATAAGCAGCTATCAATGCATCATATTGAGCGGCGCTTAAATAAGCAAAAGCGCGAGCTGCATAAGGCGGGTTTGAGAACGGAAATTGAGGATAAGCAAACGGATTGGCCGAACTCGGGGCCGGATAGGTTCCGTCCAGGTTTTGATAAGGTGGCAAATTGTACTTGGCTACCAACTCGCGCATGATCTGGTTCCATCGTAAAACGGCGCCGGCGCTCCAGTATTTTATTATCGATCTTTGGGCATCGGTTAGATTGCGCTGATAGCCTTTAATTTCATTTAAGTCGGCGATATAAGCCGGTGAGTTCGTTGCATCGGGGGCCGGAACGTTAAATGCGCCGGGATCCGAGATCAGCACTGGTTTCCAGGTGTCGGCATTCAGGTCCACGTTCGAGGGAGCTAAAGCCGGATACGTAGTCGTACGGTCAACAATGTCCTTTTTACAAGATGTATATAAAAAAGAAACTATTGCTACGGTAATTATCGTGGTATAACGTAAAGTTGTTTTCATCGTCTTAATTTTTATAGTAATTATCCTGTGCTTTGTTGCCTTTAAGATTAAAAATGTAGCTAACACCGGCGTTGATCATGTTACTTTGCCCAACATTGCGGCCATTTACCACATAGTCATCGCCCGCGCTCAATTCAAGACTGTAAAGCGACTTCGGCCTGAACCTGAAATTGGCACCGACACTGGTCATATTCATACGGTTGCTTGGGAACGGCATGTCATTGCGGCGTATATCAAATCCGCCTAAAGAAGTGCTGATGTCGGCCACAGCTTCAGCAATAAAATACTTACTGCGATAGCCCGTCCTGAAATTGTAATCGCTCATTGCGGGCAATTCGACCTGGTTGCTGTAAACCAGGTAAGTTGTGTAATAACTATTACGGTCGATGGTGGTATTGCTCCGGCTCATGTAGGCGCCCGAGCCTGTGAAGAAATATTTGCCAAGGCTGTAATCGGCAACTGCACGGCCCATCAGGTCAGTGCTGTGACTGCCGAGCGCCAGCGGGTAATAGTCCGCCTGGTAGTTACTAATCGGTATCGATCCTGTGATACTGGCGAATAAAGAAAATTTGCTGCTGCCAGACGAAAAGGTCACTGCTTTCCATTTTACATTAAGAGAAAGATCCTGTATTCCCTGCTGGTTGTGAAGGGTGCCCGCAGTGGCATGCGTGGTAATATATGGCAGGCCAAGCGTGGCAATCAGGTTTTTGGTTACACCATAGGTTGCCATAAAACTATAGGTATTGGTTGTAACCCTGCCTATATTCTGATTATTACGTTTAAGCGTGCCTTCCCAATAGTTAGACCAGCTTGAGTTCATATACATAAAGCCGGGGCAGAGATAATTTTTAGGGATCATGATTGCCGTCATTTTCCATCTGGGCCGAGGCACTAACAGACGCCAGTATGCAGGCGATGATCGCTATGCATTTATACAAACGCGCGTTTAAAGATTTCATTTGATCTTTAATTAATTGATAATGAGTTGAATGAGTTGATTAGATGACGATAAGATATGCATTCACCGTTGTGCATACCTGCTTGCCTGCGAACAAAAGCTACAATTGCCAATGAAACTATATTGGTGGCTGCAAATGCCAACCGATTCACGACATGGCTAAACAGTCATCTCGCGAATAGTCTTTCAACAATACGAATAGCTTAACAGGAAAAGTTTGGTGGCTTCCCCGGGGATTCTTTATAGGGGTGCTCAGAATATAATGATTCTTTTGAAGTTGCCGGTTGAATAATATCCGCGAGCTTTTTATAGTCGCATTTCACGACCTGGTAAACGTTGTCATAGCCAAAGGACACCTTCTTGGCGGCAGACTCTGTTCCCTTTTTATTCATTGGAACATCGGCAAGGCCTTTGGCAACGATCAGGTTATTCTTCACCAACTGGTCTTTAACATAATTCGGCAAACAGATTAGATACATCGTATCCCTGGTCATCTTAATTCCGGTATAGTTATAGTACCGATCATTCAATTGTATCTGACCGGTAACGTGTACAAATTCCGGCCAGTCCTGAATAGTAGGCATATGCACCGGCACTTTCATCTGGATCAGTTTTGCCGACGTCTGGCCATCGCTGTACATTTCTTTAACGATCTGCACATCAGACCTGCCGATAAGATAATCGAATACCAGTATATAGCCACCGATGCTAAAAAGGTGCGCGCTGAGCAGTAATATGGCAACGATTTTTTTCAAAAACAGCTAATAATAATTGGTTACCGGAGGGTGAAAGTAGAAAACAGAATGTGCAATTGCAAGAGTTTTGTGACAATTCTGTGGAAAAGTTGAAAAATTGGATTACTCTTCAAATAGCTCTAATTGGTTGGAATGGTCGTCTTTCGCCGGCTTCAGCAGGTCGCCGAAATTCGATAAAGTCACTCCTAACAGTCTTATTGATTTGCCGTCCGGTTCAGTGGCCAGCAGCAATTTTTTCGCGGTTTCAGCAATGATCGATGTGTCGCCAACAGGTTCGGCAAACGACTGGTTCCGTGTGATCTGCCTGAAATCGCTGTATTTGATCTTCAAAGTCACGGTACGACCCCTGAGTTGATAGTTCTGAAGCCGCCGGGCAACGATCTCACTCAATCTGTCCAGTTCAGTAAGCATTTCATCAGCTTCCGTCAGGTCGTATGGGAAAGTGTCCTCCGCTCCAATCGATTTGGTTTCCCGGTTTGGCTGAACTTCCCTGTCATCAATACCCCTGGCGATCTGGTAATAAAATCTGCCCGTTTTTCCGAAATGTTTTACCATTTCTTCTTCGCTTAGGGTTTTCAGGTCGGCGCCTGTATGTAGTCCCATCCCTTTCATTTTGGCCGCAGTAACTTTGCCTACGCCGAAGAATTTTTCGACCTGCAACCTTTCCATAAAAGCTTCGACGGACGATGGCCCGATAAATGTCAGCCCATCCGGCTTGTTCATATCCGACGCGATCTTGGCCACGAACTTATTGATAGATACGCCGGCCGAAGCCGTCAGACTTAATTCGTCCTTAATGGCTTGTTTGATCAATTTGGCAACCTCGATGGCCGAACCTATCCCCTGCTTATCTTCGGTAACGTCTAAATAGGCTTCGTCGAGTGATAATGGTTCGATCAGATCGGTATAACGACCGAATATTTCACGTATTTTTTGGGAAACTTCCTTATAAACCGAAAATCTCGGCCTGATAAAAATAATTTCAGGGCATAATTGCCGGGCCTGTTTGGACGGCATCGCCGAGTGGACGCCGAATTTACGTGCCTCATAACTCGCCGTCGCAACAACACCGCCTCTTCCTTCCGGAGAACCACCTACCGCTATGGCCTTGCCCCTGTATTCCGGATTGTCCCGCTGCTCTACCGATGCGTAAAACGCATCCATATCGATGTGGATGATCTTGCGGTGATGTGCGGCTTTGTCCATGCGCCTTCAAAAATACGATATCGCCGCGATTCGAACTTTCGACTTAAAAGTTCTGACTATGGTTACTAGCTCCAATCAAAATCCACTTCCCGGCCGTTCAGCTTCCATCGTGCGGGCTGCGGATTGTTCATCCAGTCCAGGGGTTCCCCCAACGGCTGAGGTTTCGCTGCCCGGCCGAAGCATTCTTTGATAAAAGTTTTCTTATCGTCGTCGAGCGCCGCCGGATCGGGTGAGATAAATAATGGTGTGCCGCTTTCGGCTAACAGTTGCATCCACTGACTGTTCTTTTCCCAGGAAATATAGTTCGTAAGACCCACGCAATCGGCATCGGTGGCATAAAAGGCATTGTGCTGAGGAATGCGGAATCCCAGCGTATTCACACCCATCTTAACGGTGCGCTGCCACTCCTTCCCGCTGGTATCATCGCCAATGCGGTTCAGTTCGAACACCCCCGCCGACAGATGGCTCATCGTGTTGCAGCCGATCAGGTACATATCCGCCGCAGCCTCACGAATGGAACGGTAGAGATCGTTGATGACCTCCGCCGTAGTTTTGGTTTTATCATTGAAGCTCCATCCCGGTGTCGTTACCCCATTTTTCATGTGCATACCCCATTTACCGGTAATATCGTAAGTTGTGTAGTCGTGCTTTACCAATTCGTAACCCCACTGCTTATATAAGGATATGTTGTGTTTAACGCGTTCCGTGTTCTCTGGTATGGTTGGATCGAGTATTGGCTCCTTCGGATCGTCGCGGCCGGGTATTTTGGGCAGCAGGAGGCTGGGTTTATCATCATGCCTCGCGCAGAGAGGCCTTGTCCATAGGCCGGGTCGCATACCAAGCTTTTTGATGTCGGCGGCTACTGCCGCCATGTCCTTAAACTTGTCGTTCGGCTTCGAAAAATCTTCCATAAAGCCGCCATCGCCCGGCAACAAAGGCGAATAGGTGGCCCAGCCGGCGTCGATCACCGAAAAAGGCCTGTTGTCAGTATCCGTCGCCAGGGCGGTCATCAAACCAGTTATCTTTTTGATCAGGTCAGCCGAATTATTACCGTAGGCGAAATACCAGTCATTAATACCATAAACCGGTTGTTTCGGCAGCCTCGGGTTCGGGCACATCATTTTGCAAAAGCGCTGCGCGGTAATGAAAGGTGTTTCGTCATCAGTGCTCTTGGTAGTGACGATATCCGCCCCCTGCAATTCTCGCTGACCCAACTGCACTCCCAAACCACCAGATGTGGTATCCAAAATCATTTCAACACCTTTACCTGTCACTGCCCAGCTGCATAAAGTATTACACCCGGTCTTAACGCCAAAGCACGAGGTTGACTGTCCGTCATTGATCAGCATGTACCAGGGGTTGGCAATGGAATCGTTGAGCACCCATTGAAGGTCGCCGTAGGACCGCTCCCACTTATCCCCCAGTATTTTCGTTACCGCGGGCATATCAAATTCCCACGCAAGCTTTATGGCTTGAAGTGACATCGTTGGCGAAACAACGAATACCGATAAAGTATCCACGTTGGGCCGAAATCGCACCTGAACATCCTTATAACTATATACATCGTTCGACGCCGTGGCGGGATACCATTGATCGCCTGATCTTATCCACACACGTTCGGGCACATTAGTTACCGCTGAGCCAGTTGCGGCCAGGGAAGTGATACGGCTAAAAAGTAAACCAGCCGTCCCTGCGGCAGCAAGTTGAATAAAATTGCGTCGTTTCATTGGTTGAATATGCCCGAAATTAACAAAAGCATTTAATTATTTGCCTTTTGATTAATTTTAATAAAATTGGAAAAGAAAACATCCTCTTTATATATTGCATCCCCAAGCTTCATGCTTACCGGCAACTCAATTAAAATTCTACAGTTATGGCTTCAGATCGCAGAAAATTTCTGAAACAATTAGGCGGCACGATTATCCTTACTTCGGCCTCATTAACGTCATTGGCTGCACAGGAAGAGCACGAAAGGCGCATATTACAGGCTGAAAAGCCAATCACACCGAATGATAAAATACGGATTGCCGCGATCGGCACGGGCATTATGGGCTTTAACGATACTCGCAGCGCACTTCAGATTCCAGGTGTTGAGCTTGCCGGAGCCTGCGATCTGTACACTGGCCGCCTAACACGTATGAAGGAATTATACGGCAACGACCTGTTCACGACGCGCAATTATCATGAGATACTTGAGCGTAAAGATATCGACGCTGTGATCATTGCCACGAGTGATAACTGGCACAGCCGCATCGCTATCGATGCTATGCGCAAAGGCAAAGCAGTTTACAGCGAGAAACCCATGGTGCATTACATCAGCGAGGGATTGAATGAGATCAAAGTACAGCAGGAAACCAAAGCCGTTTTCCAGGTAGGGAGTCAGCGTGTAAGCAGTTTAGCTTTTGCCAAGGCAAAGGAATTATATAAGGCAGGTGCCATTGGTAAGTTAAATTCCATCCAAGCATCGTTCAGCAGGCAGAGCGCGCTTGGCGCGTGGCAATATACCATCCCGCTGGACGCCTCGGCCGACACCGTCGATTGGAACACCTTCCAGGCAACTGAGAAAACTAAATACGCTTACGATAGCAACCGCTTTTTTCGCTGGCGGAACTACCGCGAATATGGTACCGGCGTAGCAGGCGACCTGTTTGTGCATCTGCTAACAGGCATCCATTTCATTACCGATTCTAAAGGACCCGAAAAGATATACTCTGTCGGCGACCTGGTTTACTGGAAAGACGGCCGCAATGTGCCGGATGTGATGACCGGCATTATACATTACGGTGAAACGCCCGAACATCCCGCATTCCAGGTATCCCTGCAGGTGAACTTCATCAGCGGCGAGGGCGAGGTTGGTTATACACGCATGGTTGGTTCGGAAGGTGTTATTGACATTTCCGACGACAGCGGTTTCACTATACATAAACGCAAAATGCCCGTAGCGCCCGGATACGGCGGCTGGGATTCATTTGATACCTATCCGAAGGCCATGCAACAAGCGATTGCTGACGATTATAACAAACGCTATACTGATGCAGAGAAGCAATCTCCAAAGGAAGAAACAACCACCTACCAGGCGCCGGAAGGTTCAGATTCATCGCGCGACCATTTTGCGAATTTCTTCGACTCGATGAGAACCGGCAAACCCGTTGTGGAAGATGCTGTATTTGGTTTCCGGGCAGCTGCGCCTGCTCTTTGCTGTAACGAAAGTTATTTCCAGAACAAGGTTATCCACTGGGATCCGGTAAATATGAAATTGATATAATATTGCGCTAATAAAGCATAATATTTTTATCAGAATAAACTTCATATAACCGCTACAATACACTGTGGCTCAAATCACTTATGTTAACATCCTTTCCGGTGTTAGTAAAATTATTTTAATTAATTGACCTTTAATCACTTATATTAGCGCTGCATTAGAACCGGCCACTGGTACTTTTGTGACTTAACACCTGAACAATGAGCAAGCTAGTATTGATAGACGATGAGCCTATTTTTCACAAAATAGTTCAAATGACGCTGAAATATAGTGAGCTGTCACATCAGGCTACTTATAGCTATGACGGAGAAATTGTGCTGGATTATTTAGAAGAGAAACGAGCTGAAGCCAGATCGCTGCCTGATTATATTTTCATCGACCTGTATATGCCGCGTTTTAATGGCTGGGATTTTCTCAACCGCTTTCAGAAGATTTATCAATCGCTGAAAAAGAATATTAGTATCTACGTGGTTTCTTCCTCGGTTGACCCGAGAGATGTTGATCGTTCGAAGAGCTATCCTTTCGTTACGACATTTATTTCGAAGCCAGTGATGAAAGAGATATTCGATAACATGGCGGCCTCAATGGCGTAAATATCTGAGACCGCCATTCCTTAACATTTGCTTGGGCTTCACAGAGGCAACATCATTTTATTCCAGCCGCATCATTGGTTAATATTTCCTATTTTTGCACAGGTTATCTGGTCCATATCTGCCGGATCGAATAAGCTAATCATTTGTATGAGCACCGTTCAGAATACCAATATCGGGACAAAACAAAAAGCGCTCGCCATCAATCTCGACCCCAAAATTTACGGCTCATTCGCCGAAATAGGCGCCGGGCAGGATGTTGCGGCTAATTTTTTCAAGGCGGGCGGTTCATCAGGCACCATTGCCAAAACGATGTCGGCCTATGATATGACCTTTTCCGATGCCATCTACGGGGTTCAGCAGGTAAGGCGCTATGTGAGCGAACAGCGCTTAATATCGATGCTAGACCATGAATACGGGCTGCTGATAGAGCGCCTGGCGGAGCAGCGCGGCAGTACTACCAATTTCTTCGTGTTTTCGGATACGATGTCGGCGCTCAATTACCACAAAACCAACGAGGGGCATGGCTGGATGGGTGTCCGTTTCCAGTTACAGCCGGACACTCCATACAATGACGTGGTGCTTCACGTAAAACTCCTGGACAATGATAATAACCTGCAGCAGCAGGCCGTAGGCATTTTGGGCGTGAACCTGATGTATGCCTGTTTTTATTATCACGATAATCCGCTGGTTTTCCTGCTCTCGCTGATGGACGACCTGTCGAAGGATCGCATCCAGATAGACATGATACGTTTTGAAGGTCCCAACTTTGCCAAAGTGGATAACAGGCTGATGAGTCTGCACCTGGTAAAATACGGCTTTTCTGATGCGGCGCTGTTCGGACCTGACGGTAAAAACCAGCAACCGTCCGAAGTACTCCATAAAAAGCATACCGTTGTCATACGCGGGCGTTTCCGCCCGGTGATCAATGTGCACATGGACATGCTCAAAACCGGCGTTAAGCAGTTTTTGCAGGAACCGGATGTTGACAAGGATAATGTGATCGTCATAACCGAGCTAACGCTCCAGGCTTTGCAGGAAAGAGATGCTGTTGAAACCGGCGAGATAGACGAAAAAGATTTTCTCGACCGTGTGGATATCCTTTGTTCGCTGGGCCAGACGGTGCTTATCTCGAACTTCCACGAGTATTACAAGCTGGTTGCATATCTTTCAAAGATCACCAAGCTGAAAATGGGTGTGGTTTTAGGTTACCCCAACCTGGAATACATCTTCTCGGAAGTACATTACAAAGATCTGCCCGGGGGTATCCTGGAGTCGTTCGCGACGCTGTTCAGCCGGAATGTGAAATTGTTTATATATCCCACCCTGCGCGACGGAGTGATCATGAACTGTCTCCGTTTCTACCCGCCGCCGCATCTGATCGACCTGTACCGCTACCTGATATCGAATAACAAGATCGAAGACATCAGCCATTACAACGAGAAGAACCTGAGCGTACAAACCGATAAGGTACTACAGCAGATAAAAGAAGGCGTCAGGGAATGGGAAGAATTAGTGCCGCCCGAAGTAGCAGCAATCATCAAAGAGCGTTGCCTGTTCGGTTATCCCTGCCCTGCTGAACCAGCAAAAACGGATGAACGCGTGAAAAGGGACGATATCGAGACAGCTATGGATAACGCTTAGGAAAAACAATACTTATCAAAATTCCGGCTTTGTAATTCCTGCTGATTTTATCGCTATACGACATCCAGATACCCGGTCGATATTTTCACATGCTCGATGCTCGTCGCCAGGATCTCGCAGCGATAAAGCTTTACGCCATTCTCATAAATAATGCGTGTCTGTATCTTCCCCTGCACATATAAAATATCTCCCTCCTTAATATCGGCTCCATTTTTTACTATTTCCAACGGCGCCATCATATTATGGAATTCAAAATGTTCCTGCAGACCATCTCCTTTTTTAATTTCTTCAGTTGTTTTAAGGGGGAAATATAATACATGTTCTCCATTAACAAATTCCCGCGCGGGTTCTTTCTCAACCCTTCCAAGGAGAAAAACCCTATTGACGCCTGCGTTATTTGACATGTAACTACTTGTTCAGTTTATTATTTATTAATTCTCGTATCCGTCCGGTAAGGTCGTCGATGCCGAAGGGCTTAGGGATAAAAGCATCGCAACCACAATCTTCCAGCGCCGGCAAAGTACCTGGGTAAGCGGAGACGACGACCACCGGAAGAGCCGACGTTTTTCTGTTCTCTTTGATCTGCTGGCATATCTCGCCGCCGGTTACGCCGTCGAGGATGTGATCGAGTATGATCAGGCCAGGGTTATAACATTCTATCTCGGGGAATATGTTATCGGATTTTTCGATACATCTCACGTCGAACCCTTCGCAGGTCAATGCTTCCTGCATTACATCGAGCACATCGGCGTCGTTATCGAATAACAACACTCTATTCATGCTTTTTAAAACTAATTAAACCCTGATTTATCAGCAGTACAGGTAGTGCTGAGCGCGGCTTTTTGACGAACGCGGCAGCTCAACAATTCTTCGTTCGTTCTTTTAGACAACCGCGTCGAAAGTTAAGACATTGATTTTTAGTGCTACAGGTATAAATACCTGTTAATCAGCTACGGGAAATACCTGATTTTAACAAAAAGTAACCCCTTTGAAATAAGGGCCGGATTTTCCCCGGTTAATTAATAATTCTGTGCTGAATGGCGTAACGGATAAGTGCGACGGTATTGCGGGTGCCGGTTTTATTGATCATACTCTGGCGGTGCCCCTCAACGGTTCGCTTACTGGTAAAAAGCTTGTCGGCTATTTCCTGGTTCGTGTAGCCTTCGGCCGTCAGAGACAATACTTCCAGTTCGCGTTTCGTAAATTCGGTATCCGAAATATCTTCGGTGTCTAACGGTTCGGGCAAATGTGCCAGCCGGTTCATAAAACGCAGCGCAAGCTCCGAACAAATATATTGGCCATCCGCATGGATGTGATTAATGGCGAACACGAGTTCGTCGGCGCCAACATTTTTCAGCAAATAGCCGGTAACGCCATTTTTGAATGCTTTAATCACATATTTTTCATGATCGATCATGGTGAGCACAACAACCTTGGCTTTGCATGAGATGTTCTTCACTTTTTCAGCAAGTTCAAGGCCACCCATGCCGGGCATGTTCATATCGGCCAGGATGATATCCGGCTGCGCGCCGTTATTGATCTGCCGCAGCACTTCCGCGCCATTCGTCGCTTCGCCAACCACGTCAAAATTTAGTTCTTTTTGCAGCAGATTTTTGATGCCATCACGTACGATATTATGGTCCTCGGCCAGCAATATCCTGATCATGGTCATGCCCTTTTCTTTATTAATATGCTTAACTTCAACTTCCGGAATATTCATTTTGAAAAAAAATTAAATATCAGTTACAATTGGTATGTCAATATTAGTCACGGTGCCCTGACCAGCATTTGATACCATATTGATATTGCCGTTCAGCAGCTTTACCCTGTTCCGGATCGTTTTCAACCCGATACCGTTGCCGTTTTCTTTTTCGGCGTCAAAACCGTCCCCCGTATCCTGCACCAGTACGAGAAGATGCGCTTTTTTAATTTCGACAGCAACCATCGCTTCTTTTGCACCGGAATGCTTCACGATATTCATTACCAGTTCCTGTACAATACGGTAAATGGCTATTTCGATATACTTGTCAAGCCTTTTATTCAACCCGGTAAACCTGTATCTGAACTTGATACGGTCGCTATATTGCCGGCATATATCTTCAACTGCGGTTTTCAGCCCGAAATCTTCAAGCACAACTGGTATCAGTTCATGCGATATACGCCTGCTTTCCGTAATGGCAGCATTCAGCAGTTTGTCAACATTTTTTAAGTTTTCTTTATCAGCAGCGAACAATTCCGATTGTAAAACCTGGCTCAAACCGAGCCTGGCCCCGTAAAGGATCTGGCCGAGGCTATTGTGGAGATTTTCGGCTATTCGCTTGCGCTCGATTTCCTGTGTATCGACTATGGCCCAGAAAATTTCTTGCTGCCGCTTTTCTTCCAGCAACCTCAATTCGGCGGTGCGGTCTTTTACCTGTCGCTCAAGCGTATTGTTAAACTCCCTGAGCTTTTGTTCGCTTTCGCGCAATGCATTTTCAGCCTTCGTCCGTTCAATCGTTTCCGCTGCGAAAAATGCGAGAAGATCGAGAAAACGGAATTGCTCAGGGGTTGACAAGTGCGGCTCGGGAAAATGTGTGCTGATCATTCCTATCACGTCGCCTCGCCGAGTGACAAGCGGGGTTGACTGCACGGCACGAATACCATCCGCACTGATCATTTTCTGATCCATTGTGCCCTGGAGGGACGGCGCCAATAAAATATCGTCGATAATAACTCGCTGTTTCGCTCTCAGCGCCGCCTCGCAGACTGCATCGCAGCCCTGATATTTGAAGTGATCCAAAAACGCCAGGCTATGTCCTTGATGTGCCGCAATATGAAGGGAGTTCGTGTTCGCCATGAATAGCTGAATATTGCCGCGGTCAGCTTCGGAGAATTCAATAGCCAGCGTAAGAATTTCTTTCAGGGCTTGTTCAAGTGAGATGGGTCCGATCAATCGCTGGTTAAGCTCATTGAGACGTCTCATTCCAGCCAGGTCAGTAGCAAGTTGTGCTTCTGATTCGGGTGGGATTCGCGGCCTGACATCAATATTGCTCAATAGATCAGACATTTCAGCTTTTGGGGAATGGTAATAATATCTTAACCTAAAGATACATCAGATTGGTTGTTTTTCACCTTTAATAAGATCAAAAAGCGGTAATATCTATTAACCTTTAGCGAAGGTCAAAAATAGCACCTGTTTGCTGAAGTATTTTTCCAATGTTTATTTAAATCTGGATAAGTACAAAAACGTAGCCCAATACAGCCCCGCCGATAATAATAAAGGCCGTATTCAGCTTCTTAAAAAACATGGTCACGGCAAAGCCTGCTATGGCAATGATGATAGTTCGCCAGCCTGTCACCGCCGATTTGCCCAATTCAAGGCAGACCACTAAGATCAAGGCGATGGCAGCGATATTGACGGCATCGAGAAATGCTGAAAGAACTTTTGATTTCCTGAGGCGATAAACAAGCGGGTTAAGCAGGCCGACAAACAAAAAAGAGGGCAGAAAAATACCCGCGGTCGCAACGGCCGCGCCTGACAGTCCGCTCATTTGCCAGCCGATGAAGGTGGCGGAAGAAAAGACTGGCCCGGGCGTAAATTGGCCGACCGCAATGGCATCCGTCAGCGCTTGCCGGGTCAATAAACCGGGTTTAACAAGTTCGGAGTTCAGGAACGAGAAAAGCACGTAACCACTGCCATAAAGGATCGAACCGATCTTCAGGAATATCCAGAATATCTTCCAGTTGGTTTTATTGCCATTCGCTGATAGTATCCCAATAGACAATACCGGAATAAAGGACGTTAATTTATCGGGCCTTTTCCTTATTGCATAGACCGCCATACCCATTGCGCCTATCCCAAACAATATGATCACTTCATTGATACCAGATAATGCAAGGGCCAAAGCCGCAACTCCCAGTATAGCCAATTCGAGGGATTTGACGGCTTTTCTGCCAAGAGTGATCATTAGCGAAAGAATAACGCCGATAATTGCCGGTTTAATGCCATAGATGTAAGGTTCGACCTGCGGCGAGGTGCCGTATT
>JAFDZL010000481.1 GCA_018266935.1 Bacteroidota bacterium
ATTTAGAGGCAACATAGGCTGAGTCTTCCGCACTCGCCAAAGTGCCCAAAACGGAGGCACAGTTTACTATTGCACCTTTTGAATTCAGGATATGCGGAATTTCGTATTTCATGCAAAGAAACACCGACCTTAAATTAATCGACATTACATCATCCCAGTCCAACGTTGGATATCGTTCAACTTTCGCGAATTCGCCGCCAATTCCGGCATTGTTATACGCGTAATCTAATCTTCCAAAAACCTTAACGATCTCACCTATGGCAGTTTGTATTTCTTTCTCATGTCGCAAGTCGCAATTAATGTAATGAGCCGAACCGCCGTTACTGTTAATCGCTTTTGCTAAGTCTTCGCCGGCGCTTGGGTTAACATCCAGGATTGCGACATGCGCACCGGCTTCGGCAAATTTGGTTGCCGTAGCTCTGCCTATGCCGGAGGCGCCACCTGTTACGAGAGCGACCTTATCTAAAGCCGAAAACTGAACGTTCATATTTTGAAAAGCATATTGCCAAAAAATAAGTCCTTTTGTTCGCCCGGTACGACGACAAAATTATCGACAATATAAGCCATTAAAAATATCCCATAAAGGGTGATTTTTTCTTCGTATATCCTTCCTAATTTTCGGCCTATGAATCCAAGACGACTGTTTTTTCTCCTCAGTTTCCTGCCGCAAGTTTTGTTCGCCCAAACTGGTGGCAAAGACATTGTGAAACGCATGTACGAACGGTACCATGGTAAATGGCAAGCAGGGCTTACCTTTGTACAAACCACCGAACAATACCGGAATGACTCCCTGAAAAAGACGGCTATATGGCACGAAGCGGCACTCTTCCCCGATAAACTGAGAATTGATATGGGAGCTATAGCCGACCAAAATGCGATTATCTTCCGGAATGACTCCCTGTATAATTTCCGCAAAGGCAAACTTTTGATGGCCGGCGAGTATGATGATGACCTCTCCTTCCTGCTTGGGGGCCTGTATTTTTACCCATTGGACACCGCGCTGGAAAAGTTTGGAAAATACGGTTATGATCTTTCAAAATCCTGCACCGGCACCTGGCAAGGCCGGCCGGTGCTGATCATCGGCGCTGCCTCAACGGATGAACACGTCACTCAGTTGTGGGTTGACCAAAAAAACCTTTACGCTGTGCGCATGATCAAATACAATGGGAACTCAAAAGAAGAAGGCCGGTTCGACGACCATATTCAAATCGGCCATGGCTGGTCCGAAACCAAATGTACCTTCTATCGTAACGACAAACTGACACAAACAGAATATTATAAGGATTGTAAACCGGCGCCGGATCTTGATCTGCGCCTTTTCGACCCGGCGAGTTTCGGAAAAGTTTACTGGTTTAAGGAATAGTCTGATTATCTCTACGACAAATCCCAAAATGAAATACTTATTGATCATTTCTTTTGTTTCGCTTGCTGCTCTTAACTCATGCAAAACAAAATCAACTGAGATCGGCGGCTATGCAATGTTCAGGGGCGATGCCAGGCACAGCGGTATTTATCCATCGGGCGAAGTAAGCGACAAGCCACACCTCAAATGGCGATTTAAAACAAATGGCTATGTCAACTCGTCACCGGCAATCGAAGGCGATCACATTTATTTCGGCAGCGCAGACAGTAACCTCTATTGTCTGGACATCAAAACCGGTAGCCTGCTTTGGAAATTTACCACCGGCGGGGCGGTAGGTTCATCGCCGGCGATTGAAAGCGGAACAGTTTATTTTGGCAGTCACGACGGGAAATTTTATGCACTTAACGCAGCCGACGGTACGGTAAAGTGGACCTTTGACACGCCGGGCGAGAAACTTTACTCCGGCAAGAATCTCCACGGCATGGAGCCGAAGGATTCGGTGTTTGTTGACCGCTGGGATTTTTGGTTGTCATCGCCGGTGGTTTACCACGGCAAGGTTTACTTTGGCTCGGGCTCAGGATATTTCTATGCGCTGGATGCTTTGAGCGGCAAGGAAGTCTGGAAATTTAAGACCGGCGGCATAATTCATTCCTCACCGGCCATAGCTTTCGGCAACGTTTACTTTGGCGGATGGGATACTTATATGCATGCCCTGAACGCCGAATCAGGCGCTGAAATATGGAAATTTAAAACGGGTGTCGATACCGTCATCCATAATCAAACCGGCATCACCGGTTCGGCGATGATAGCCGACAGTATGCTTTATTTCGGCTGCCGCGACTCCTATCTGTATGCCCTTAACGCCTTAACAGGTAAGCTCGCCTGGAAAAAATATAACGATGGCGGCTGGGTGAGCGTTACGCCCGTCGTGTCGGGCGATAAGCTGATCTATTCTTCAGGCAGCAGCACGCTATTTGGTGCATTGAACAAGAAAACCGGCGACTCCATCTATAAACAAAACCTGGGAACCGCCACCTTTGCGTCACCCTCCATAGCCGGCAACGCCGTTTACCAGGGCACATTTTCGGGCACAATGATAGCGCTGGACGTTAATTCGGGCAAAACGCTGTGGACATTCGAGGTTGAGGCGGTCAAACAGGATAAATACGGCATACTAAATCCTGACCATACTGTGAACGAAAAGAAAGAACTTGCGATAAAAGAAAAATCGGGCGGGAAAATAAGGGGCATCGATTTTGGCCTGTCGCTGGGCGCCGTGCTTTCTTCGCCGGTTATTAAAGACAAAGTGATCTACTTCGGTTCGTCGGATGGTAAATTTTATGCGTTGGAATAAAGCAAAAAAAGTCAGCCTTTCGCGGTGTTTTCGAAGATAGTGGTCGCATACTGTTACCTGAAGCCATTCCATGTAGTCTATCAGATGGATACAAATCGTTTCTTATTTAGTTGAACCTCGTTTTAATCGAACATGCGACGAATTTTTATAAATGACAATAAAGTCAGAACAGGCTGGAGAATTGCGCTCTTATGTCTTTTAGTAGGGTTATTCTCTGCATTGGTAACTGTAGCCTGGAAATCTTTAGGCTTCCCGCCCCAGAGATCTCATGGAGTCATTAAAACTGCTCCTTTTGTAATTTCTGGTGTCATAGCATTCCTGGTAGTTATGCTGTCAACATATATTACCATGAGAATCACCGAAACCAGGACAATAGGTACCATTGGATTAACCAAAAATCATTGGAAACGAAACGTACTTTTAGGGCTTCCCTTTGGTATAATGACCCCGCTTTTGGTTGTCACTACGTATTATCTGTCCGGAAATGCCTCCGTTCATTTCAATAGCGGTCTTTCGATGAACGATGTACTAATATCTACAATGCCTTTTTTTGTGTTTTTTATTTTCCAGTCAGGATTTGAGGAACTGTTATTCAGAGGGTATGGATTGCAGTTGTTTGTAGAGGCAACCGGTAAAACATGGGCCGTAATAATTATTGGCGCACTTTTCGGATTAGCACACTCTTCTAATCCTGGTGCAGATATTATAGGGTTTTTGAACACTTCATTGAACGGCGCGCTGCTTGCTGTTATCGTTATCAATACCGGGTCGATCATATTGGTTTGGGCATATCATGCTGCGTGGAATATTTTCAGCAGCCTGGTTTTAGGATTTAATGTTTCAGGGATTCAGCTTAACGGGTCGCTTTTTACTGCGAGATTACAGGGAGCGGAATGGGTAACAGGTGGCAAATTTGGTTTTGAAGCGTCGATAGCAGCCGGATTAATAGAAACGGCAACGCTTATATTGCTGATCTGCATTTTAAAGAAATACCCTATAAAAGAAAAAGGGATTAACTATTTTCAACCTATTCCAAAGATAAAACCAGGTGTAAACACACGTCGCGTCATATAATAATTTTCTTGGAACATATCTGGAAGACTTCGTTTATGAGTTGAGTTCGATCCTGTTCCCCGGTACATTGAACATAAGGTCGTTACAAGTACTTTGTAGCTGCGTTTGTTTTTTCCCGTGTTCACACAGCGTTAATAGAGCTGACAAAATACTCAATAATGGCTGTATGGATATGATCTAATATATCTAAAAATTCTTTAAAAAAATCCGTTTTTTTATTAACAAGCGACATTTTGCTTTTTACAGCTAGAGTTAAGCAATGACCCTAAGGTCTGGCAAGGGGATGCCGTACACTCTATATCAAACGATATATGCCTCTTGTGGGAATGGAATTGAATACGATATTTTGCATCCTAACCTTTTAAAATGCCGCTGCCTCACCGAAATGCGGTTGACTACGGTCGGGCGGAGTTATGAAAATTTAGATGTCAGATGCACGTTCGGCAGAACTTCCATGAATTCAAACGGCTTTTCCAGTGTCCTCCGTACCGGGCAGTTTTCTGCTCCTTTGATAATCCGGTTCTTGTCTACGTCCGACAGATCACCTTCAAAAGTGATAGAATAAGTAAACAGATTACATTTCTCGGATCGCTGCAGGTCAACCACGACGTTGATACGGTTATGAGGAATGCCCAACTGATCGCAGACCATCCTGACGGTCATATTCAGGCAACATGCATAAGCCGCTTCCAGTATCTGGTGCGGGCGCATAGCCTGGCCCATGCCGCCCTTATCAATTATAGCGTCCGCGCTGATGGTATGGCTGCCTGCTGTGGCGTCGCACAAATATTTTTCGGCCTTACTTGCACAAACTAACATATTCTATAAGTAAAATCATTTGTTATTATTCGGTAAAAAAAATCACGCTATCGGCTCCGATGGTTAACCGACCCCTATTTACACGGTCTTCAACCTTTGGTCATCTTAACTATCTCCAATATGTTCCCATCCGGTAATATAGCATCAACAGGTTCAACCACATGATAGCCCATGGCCAGGTAAAGCGGCAACCCGGGCAAGGTGGCCCCCAATTCAAACCGCTTGAATCCGTTCAATTTTGCGGCATCCTCGCAAACGTTGATGATATGCCTGCCAATGCCTTGCCTTGCATGATCAGGATGCACAAAAAATGCCCTTATCCTGGCGGCGTCCTTTGCCGGATCAAGCAGAGGGTCTGCATTGTCTTTGTGCTGGTCGCCGCCATAAAGCGTATTCCTTTTGCTCCATCCTCCGCAACCCACCATCATGTTATCAAGTTCCACAACGTAGTATGTGCCGTCCGAAATTAACTGGGTGTCAACGCCAAAAATATATTGCATGGCGCTTTCTATTTGGGCCGTTGTGTAATGGGCGGTGCTTAACCCACGGACGGAAGCCGCGATCAACTCGTTCAACTGATTAATGTCCTCAAATTTAGCAGGGCGGGTAGTGGTCTGCATTTCGATAATTCTTCCTGTTACGATTAAAACTTCTTTTTGTCGATAATTTCCATGAACACCTCTCTGAATTTGTCGCTAACCGGTATTCTTTTGTCAGCAATGTAAATATGGTTCTCTTCTATCTTAATAACCTGTTCGTAGTTGATGATATAAGAGTTATGCACCCTTACAAAAGGTAGCTTTAGCTGTGCTTCAATATCCTTAAGCCGACGGTATATCAACAGTTGTTCGTCACCTGTAACTAATCTTACATAATCCTTCTCTCCCTCAAAATAAAGAATGTTTTGCAGCAGTATTTTTTTGATGACTTTACCTGATTTTACGAAAAAAAGTTCACGGCCCGGATCAGCGGCTGGCACTTGCTGCGGTTCCCTTTTTGAAAAGTACTTTTCTATTTTTTGCACGGCTGCCAAAAAACGTTTTAAAGTAATAGGTTTTAAAAGGTAGTCGATGGTTTGAAAGGTGTAACTTTCAAAAGCATATTCTGAATATGCCGTGGTAAAAACGATCCTGGTTTGCGGCGGGAGCAGGGTAGCCAGTTCCATCCCGGTTAACTGTGGCATATTGATGTCCAAAAAGACAAAATCGACCGTGTTGCTTTTTAAAAATGCCAGTGCTTCCAATGCATTATAACATTTGGCGTTCAGGTTCCAACCGGTGCTTTGGCTGATCAGCAGTTCCAGCAGGTCAACCGCGTCGGGCTCATCGTCAATAATTATGCAGTTCAAAGTCATGAAAGCGGGATCTTTAAAAAGGCTGTAAATAATTCTCCTTCACAGCCGGTCTTTAATTCGAATTTCGAACCGTAAAGCATTTTAAGCCGCCGGGTTAAATTAACTATTCCAAATCCGTGAGTTTGACCAGCAGCAACAGCGTCCACTTGGCGGTTACTTGTTTTGAACAGCAGGTAACCATCTTTCTGTACCAGTGAAATTGTTACCACGTTTTGCCGGCGGGTTTTATCGATACCATGCTTGAAAATATTTTCTACGAACGTCATCAGCAGCATGGGCGGGATCCGGAGTTCGGCGTCATATGTTTTCTCAAAATCAATAGCGGCGCCGTGCCTGATGCGTATCTTTTCGAGCGCCATATAGTTTTCAATAAAGGCAACTTCGGTAGCTAAAGGCACCACGTCTTTTGGGCTTTCATCTACGAAATACCGCATAATATCTGAAAGCCGTTCGATCAAACCTGCAGAAAGCGGGTCGACTTTGTAAACTTTATAATAGATATTATTCAGCGTATTAAACAGAAAATGCGGCTGAACCTGTGATTTAAGCAAGTTAAGTTCGGCCTGGCTTTTTTGCAGCAATATCTCCTCGGTTTGCTGTTTTAAGCTAAAATAGGCAATGGCCACACGATACACCAGGCTAAGGACGTAGATCAATATTCCGCCTGGAACATAGCCAAGTAACGTTAATAAATTTATGGATGAGGTTTTTGTCCCTAAAAAATGCTTGTAGAGCTCGATAGAAGCGTATCCCCGTAAAATTCCCGTCGCCACCAGCAAAAGCGTTACAAGGAGACCGTAGTATATATATTTTCTTTTTTCGTAAAAGAGCGGATACAATACGAAGATATTACCATAGATAATAACGGCATACGACGTTGTGTTGACGATGGTATAGATCACTGACCTGCCAAAACCATCCATCGGTAACAGCGAAAAAAATACCAATAATAACACCGCCACCCAGACCAATACCTGGAGTTGAACGATTCCTAATTTGTATTTCCATATCTCCATCAGAATTCCAACGGTTAACATTCAAAATTATCAACCTTTTATGTTTCCTGCCATCCTCTTAAACCATTTGGTCATTATTCTCTGCCAACGGCCTAAAATTTCTGGTAGTTGGCTTAAAACACAAGTTGTCGAATAAATACCCGTCTCTGCCGGAAATTGCGGTCACAGCGTCGAATAGATTATTGAGAGCCTTTAAGAACCTACAGTTTTGGCTATTAAAAATTTAAAACCATGAAAAAAATAAAAGCTAACTTCTTGCTACTCATCGGAATCGTACTATCGGCTTCCGTTAATGCACAAACGCCCCAACCGAGGGTGAGCCCCCCATATTCAGTAACCGGCAAAATCGGGGATGCTACGATCGTTATTAATTACAGCAGCCCCTCGGTAAAAGGCCGGACGATTTGGGGCGGATTAGTTCCCTTTGATGCCGTATGGCGTGCAGGGGCCAATGAAGCCACCACGTTTAAAACTGATAAGGATATCCATGTTGGTAACAGGTTACTTCCCGCCGGCAAATATGCTTTTTTTCTGATCCCTGCTAAAGACGGCAAATGGGTCGCCATTTTTAATAAGGTGACTTACCAATGGGGCGCCTTTAAATATGACGAAATTCAAGATCAGCTCAGGGTAACAGCAAAGGCCGGTTCTTTGTCAGAGCGGCAGGAAATGCTCATCTATAAAATCACGCCTGATGGGTTTTCACTGAATTGGGATATGCTGTCTGTTTTTATTCCGGTACGATAGGCCCGTTGGTTGACGATGAAGCGATTGAAATTAAGATTTATGACGGCCATCCTGGTATTGTCGGGCATTGCCGGCCGTTTATATGCTCAAAACAACGGTAAAATAACCGGCAGTTTAAAAGATGCGCAGACCCATGAAGTGATCGCATTCGCCAATGTGGCGCTGACAGACCAAAATACTAAGGCTTACGTTACAGGCACCCAAACAGATGCAAATGGAAACTTCGTGCTGAATAACTTACCGGCTGGTACATTTACACTTCGTTTGAGCTTTGTTGGATACGATCCGGTAATTAAAGACAGTCTTATCCTTAAAGCTGGCAATACTATTTTGAACCTGGGTGATAACCAGATGAGCGCGTCCATAAATAAAGTATTAAGTGAGGTAACTGTTATTGCAAGGAAACCTGCGTTACAAAGCCAGGATGGCAAAAAAGTTTTCTCGGTAAATCAAAGCCTTGTCAGCCAGTCCGGTACCGCTGCCGATCTGTTACAAAACGTGCCTACGCTGCAAATCGACATCAACGGCAATGTCAGTTTACGCGGATTGACCGGGGTGAAGGTGCTGGTTGACGGTAAAGCTTCAGCCATTGCCGGAGGAGACGTTACTCAAATTCTTCAGTCAATCCCGGCAAACTCGATTGAAAGTATAGAAGTTATCACAAACCCTTCGGCTAAGTACGATGCCGAAGGGCAAGGGATCGTCAATATCGTACTAAAAAAGAATAGCAAAGCCGGTTTTAATGGATCAGCAAGTCTTGCAGGAGGCACGCGGGATAATTATAACTCAACGGCTGCTTTAAGTTATCAAACCGCCAAAGTAAACATTTATGGAAATTACAGCCTGCGCAACGGGAATACCTACAGCAACGGGTTTCAATACAATACATTTTTACAACCAACCAGCGCGATTGTTTATTCCAATCAATTGTTCCCTTCCACAACGAGGAACAAAATCCAAGATTTAAAAGCAGGTATTGACTATTCGATAACACCTGGAAGCATATTAAGTATCTCAGGCACGCTCAACTTACTTAACAGGCACAGGGATGAGCTTTTAAGTTTGGATGACCTGGACGCAAACGGGGCGCCTGTTCAATCAAGCCGGCAAAGCAACACCATTAATAGTTCAGGTAAAACCTATGAACTGGATATTGATTACAGCCAGCATTTTAAAAAGCCCAACGAGGAGCTGACCTTTAATTTTTCTTATTCGCATGGCACTTCTGGTAACTTGCAGATATATAGAACAATTACCGGTCATTTCCCGCCCATGCCTGACTCCGACCCGTTGGAAAGCGATGTGCGAAGCAATGGCACTAACTATAACATTCAGGCAGATTACCTGCTGCCACTAAGTAAAACCGGGCAAATAACCGCAGGTTACCGCAGTCAGATCGACCTGGGGAACAATGATCAGTATGCATCTGTCCTGGACGCTACCGGTCCGCTTCCATTTTATTCTTTCATCGATCTTTTTGGCAGCAATCGGCAGATACACGCCGTTTACTTAAATTATCGGGACCAGCTCGGAAATTTCAGTTATGAAGCCGGGATCAGAGGTGAAGACTCGAATTTGAATGGTAGGTTTACAGGTTATGACGAAAATAATTCGTTGCATAACATCCCGGTACGAGTGCCCAGCAAGGGTTTATACCCCAGTATCTTTTTAACACAAAAACTACCGGATGATCAGCAACTGCAATTGAGCTATACCAGCCGGGCAAGTCGGCCTACGCCGAGGGAGGTTAACTCATCTACTGATTTCTCCGATCCTACTAATTATGCAACCGGCAACCCGCGTTTGATACCTGAAATCATCAATTCGGTGGAATTAGGGTATAACAAAAGCTGGCAGAACATCTCATTTACATCCAACCTTTATTACAGCAAACTAAATCACGTTATCAAACATATCGAAAGCGACCCGGTGAGCGGGTTAATTGTGACAACACCTCAAAATTTAAATCATTCGACCACAACAGGGCTTGAATTGATAGGACACTTTGATTTTATAAAAGCATGGGATTTTACCGCCAATGCAAACCTTTTCGACCGGCAAAATGAGGCTGCTCTACAATATGGCATTGCGGCCAATAGAGGCCTGAGCTGGAATGCGAACATAACCAACAATATTTCCCTGGTAAAAAGACTTTCGTTACAAGTCCGTGCCGATTATCGGGCAGCCGACGAGATTATACAGGATAAGAACCGCCCGGCTTTTGGGCTTGATGCCGGCGCCAAATATGATTTTACCGGTAATAAGGCTTCATTGAGCTTTACCAGCGTTGATGTTTTCAACAGCCGCAAATGGGCATTTTTGCGGAGCAATGACGCATTACTTTTGGACTTTCAGCGAAGGACGCTAAGCTCCAGAGCTACTTTAACATTCACCTATCATTTTGGCAAAAGCACCGAAACCCGCAAGTCGCCAAGGAAAAAGGAAGATAATCCGGATAAGCGCATCGACGATGCTTCATAGAGTTAAGAAAAACAGATGGTTTTAGGTGGATCAGAAAAGCTTTCAGTCGTTCTTTATATCAGTTAATAGTTGATGGAACCAGGCGCTAAAAAGGTAGTGCCTGGTTTATTATGCGATATTTCGACGCAGAGGAAAGAAGAGTTATCAATGTTTCTTTGTCCCAAACAGGCAAAAAAACTACAACAAACTGATCGATAAACGCAGGAAGCTGGTCGAGGCGATCCTTTTCGGGCTTAAATGAAAATGAACAGAAATTGATGCTCAAACATTTGAAGTTGCTTTCTGCAGAAATCGGAAAATCACAATAAGGAACCAGCGCCGAAAGTTCAAACAAATTCTTCTCCGCAAATTTGTCCAGCTGCTGGCCGGTGGCTTTTCGCAGGATCTCTTCTAAAAGCATGGCATTGGCGCCGCTATAGTTCCAGACTGCGCCCGGTGCCGACGTAAGTTTGCGGCTTAAAATAAATGCGATCAGACCATCGATATGACGTTTTAAATGAGCACTAGTTGCAATGGCGTTGAAAATATTGATATTATTAACTCAACCTATTGGAATATCGGCCACAGTCTTCAATGAACTTACATGATTTCAAAAGCCGGCTTTAGAGTGATTTAAGCGGTTCCTGATACATTGAAATCCAGGTTTGAGCGGTTAATACACCTAAGGACGGCAGTTCCCGAAACTCCGGCACTCACCGCTGCGTTTAACGCCCTCGTTATCCAACGAAGGCTTTTATTTGGCAGCCGGTCGTACGTCGCAAGCTGCAACGGCGATCTTCGAGTCGGCCGTACCATAATATAAATACCATTTGCCGTTAAGAGCCGTTAACCCCTCTACAAAACATACCTGGTTTACCTGGCCGCCAATTTCATAAGGTTTGTCCGGTTTCATGAACCAGGTGTTCATGCGGTCGACGATTTTTGTCGGATCATTTTTATCAAATAATATTTCCGACGCGGCGTATGCCTCTTTTGCCAGTGAAGGGTCGCCGCCGGACGCTTTATTCCTGCTGTTATAGATCAGCACTATACCTTTATCGGTGAGCATAGCGGGAGGGCCTGATTCAACCAGTTCGCTGTCAAACTTTCCCGGCCTTGTCGGTATAGCGACTTTGAGATTAGCCATCGCAGGCGACTGATCACTTGAGACTGAAGGCGACTTTTCGCCGGGCTGCATCTCCACCGGCGCCCAATTGATGAGGTCGTCGGAAGTAGCGGCCCATATTTGCGTATCGCCCCAGTACATCCAGTATTTCCCATTAATTTTCACCGCTTCGGGCTGGCCGTCTTTATAAACGGATACAATGGACCCGGATTTCGACCATATATTTACATATTTCCCATGCTCAGCTTTGGCAAACACACTGCCATATTTGCGCCAGTGAACAAGATCGGTCGAAGTAGCTTCGAATAAACGGGCAAGGGTACCGTCGAATGCGGTATAGGTCATATAATAAGTGCCTTTATCATCCCGCACCACGCGCGGGTCCTCGCAGCCGCCTTCCCATTCATATTTTTTGCAGGTGTCATTGTCGGGATAAAGCACAGGTTCGGGCATACGCGTAAAATGCATTGCATCGCTGCTCACGGCCAGGCCGATCCTCGATGTACCGGCTGGCTTGCCTACCCGGTCCTGCGCGCGGTATAGCATATATACCTTGTTATCTTTTTTTACGATCGCCGGGTTAAAAACATCTTTTTCCTCCCAGCTCACTTTTACTTTTCTTATCGGGTCCGTAAAACTTCCATTCCCCGGTCCGAGTATAGGGTTCACGCTGTCTATTTTTACAAAAGGCAATAATGCCCAGTCTGGCACATTATTATTAGCGGATTGTTTTTTGGGCTGACAGGAGCTTAAAATTAAAGCGGAGGCTACGGATAAAAGTAAAAGTGCTTGTTTCATGCGGGGCAAAATAAATATTTATGCGGGATATATAGCGGTAATGGGGTTAAAAATACAATAATTCGCCAGATTAAATCTAATCGATACCGACGTCCTTTGTAGCAAACTTACCAGCCGGTTTTGGTTCAAAACCCAGTACCCTTACTCCTAATTTTTAAACAACAGTTATTTTCTTTTCTTATAAATTTACGTACCAAACAATCTGCTAATTAGGAATGTTACCTTAACTTCGTTATCATGAGAAAGATAGTCCTAACCGCCATTATCCTCACCGGCTTTTTTGCCATCGCGAAAGCGCAATTAACCACTTCCAAATTATTCGGCGACCACATGGTGCTGCAGCGCAACCAGCCCATACCGGTTTGGGGGACGGCAGAGAAGGGTGCCAAAGTTGAGGTGCATTTTAACGGGCAGCACGTGAACATCCGAGCCGATGACCAGGGTGACTGGAAAGTGACGCTGAACCCGATGAAGGAAGGCGGCCCTTATAACATGATCATCTTATCGGGCAGGAACACCCTGAGCTACACCGATGTGATGATGGGCGAGGTTTGGCTGTGCTCGGGGCAATCGAACATGGAGTTTACCATGAGCAACGCGCTTGGCTTTAAGAATGAACAGAAAGTAGCTGATCACTACGCCGTCAGACAGTTTCATGTACCCAACAAGATCAGCCTTGAACCTGAAAAGCAACTTGAAGGCGGCGACTGGCAGGTGGCGGACGCGAACACCGTGGGCAGTTTTACCGCGGTGGGCTATTTTTTTGCTAAAAAATTGTCGCAGCAACTGGGCGTCACCGTCGGCCTGATCAACAGCAGTTGGGGCGGCACAATGGCGGAATGCTGGATCAGCAAGGAGTCGCAGCTGACCGACCCGAACCTGGAAGCCCGCATGAAAGCAATGCCTGCCACCTGGGACCGCATGAAGCAGATGGTGGACAGCACAATCAAGTTCTATTCGTTTCCGAATATGCCGGTGACCTATTACAAGGCGGACGAACTGGCCGCGGAGCAGCCATCGTTCTTTGAGAAATGGCAGAAAGGTTCCGTCGGCGCGTGGGAATGGCAGGGCAAATGGGCATCGTTCCGCGGCGAGGGTTTTATGGAGCACACGCTGCGGCTGGATAACAGTGCTGCGGGTAAAACGTCCGTGCTGAAGCTTGGGATGACCGATGCCGACATGAAAATATATGTTAATGGCAGCCCGATAACCCCGGCGATGGTGAACGGTTATTTCCAGGTCAATTTGCCTGCCGGCACGTGGAAAGGCGGCGAGAACAGCCTGCTGATCAACCTGCAATCGCTTCAGAAAAATCCGCCATGGTTTGGCATCGGCATTTATGGCGATTGGACCAACACCTATCTGCAATTTCCCGATACGCTCCTTACCCTTGCCGATCATAACTGGGCCATTATGCCGGATATGAGCAGGCCCTACCATTTTGACTTTAGCCCCAACAGCGCGCCGACTACGTTATACAACGGCATGATTGCGCCGCTGCTGCCTTATGCCATCCAGGGCGTACTTTGGTACCAGGGCGAGGCCAACGCCAATAAAGCTTACCAGTACCGCACCACGTTCCCGCTGCTGATCAACGACTGGCGCAATAAATGGGGGCGGCAATTCCCATTCCTATTCGTACAATTATCTTCGTGGAGCCCTACGCCCAATCCAAACAGCAACCAGGGCAGCGACTGGGCCGAACTGCGCGAGGCGCAGGCCATGGCGCTGAGTCTGCCCAATACCGCTATGGCCGTGACGACCGACGTGGGCGACATGAACGATATCCACCCGAAAGATAAAGCCGACGTAGGTTACCGCCTCGCCTATGAAGCGCTGAATTCAGTCTATGGCTTATGGAATACCAACCGCAGCCCGCTGTTCAAATCCGTGGATTTTAAGGATGGCGCCGCAATGGTTACGCTGACTAATTCAGATAACGGCCTTATGGCCAAAGACCCCTACGGCTATATCAAAGGCTTTGAGCTAGCCGGGGCCGATCATAAATTCTATTTTGCCAAAGCCGATATTGTGGGCAACCAGGTAAAGGTTTGGTGCAGCGAGGTGAAAGACCCTGTATCCGTACGCTACGCCTGGACGAACGCGCCAGTGGAGGCCAACCTGTTCAATAAGGAAGGCTACCCGGTTGGCCCGTTCAGGTCTGATGATTGGAAAGGTGTGACCGAAGGGAAGTAGGCGGATCCTCAATCGGGGATCAATGCTGCGTGTAAAACCTTTACAGCTACAACTTTATTTTGCCCGTCTGCCAACGGTCATGGCCGTTCCAAACGTATTTTTGGAAAAACCCTTCTTTATGCCAACCGACCTTGAAGCTATCGCCATTAATTTTATCCGCGCTGTTGAAAGCCGTAAATCCGCTGATGAGTTGCACCGTTTTTTTCATCCCGATATGGAGCAGACGGAATTTCCCAATGCCGTAACCAAAAACAAAACCGTACGAACGATCAAGGACTCCAAATCAGCTGCGGAAAAAGGCAGTAAAATTCTGTCGAAAGAGAGCTATGAAATTACTAAAAAGCACGCGATCGGCAATACGGTGATCATCGAAGCAGAATGGACCGGAACCTTAGCGATTCCGGTCGGCAATATTCCGGCTGGCGGCGAAATGAAGGCGTATTTCGCTCAATTCTACGAATTTGAAGGTGACAAGATATTCCGGATCAGGAATTACGATTGTTTCGAGCCGTTTAACTAATAAATGCCGCCTGTCCATATTCGAACGAGCCTTATATCAGAATCGCACGCTTCAATCAGCTCAGTACAAGTCACATATCTGGCGATCAATGATTTATGCACATGGCACATTTCTTGACGAATCTGCGCATCAACCTGTTCCAGCATGAAATATTTACCAATGATTGCCGCTCTATTGATCTCACTCAGCAGCACGGCACAACAAAAGACTTCCGGTTTCACCGTGGTGAACCGCACGCTTAGTGTCGATGGTAATGCGATACACCTGGACGAACGCGAAAACGAGGGCGTTGCCTGGGTCAATGACAAGGAATTTACCAGCGGCGTTATCGATGTTGACATCAAGGGCCGCGATGTGCTGCAGCAAAGCTTTGTGGGCATAGCTTTTCATGGCGTGAACGACTCAAGCTTTGAGGTCATTTATTTCAGACCGTTCAACTTCCGGGCATCCGACACGGAACGGAAAGTTCATGCCGTTCAATATGTGGCCGAGCCTAAATATGACTGGCAATACCTGCGCACGAATTTTCATAACCAGTATGAGAAAGCTGTTGATCCGGCACCAAACGCCAATGATTGGTTCCACGCAAGAATAGAAGTGCATGGTGACATTGTAAGCGTATTTGTAAACGGCAATGAAACAGCTTCGCTAATTGTAAGGGAATTGGTGAATACCGGTGGCAAAAAGATCGGCTTCTGGGCCGGCAATAATTCGGACGGGAACTGGAAGAATCTGAAGATCACCTCAACCGGTAATTAAATATATGTTTAAACCACCATTTTAACATAAATTAACATTGGCCTGTATTGTATCCCAACTTTTTAGTTCTACTTTAGCGGCACCAACAAATACCTTATGCGCTATCTAACCTTATGTTTCCTTTGTTTCCTGTTACTTTCTGCCGGGGCCTTTGCCCAAAACAACTATTCCGCCAAAGGCGTTGCCGCCGACAGCGTGGAACATGTTAAGCTGGGCAATACTTCCATCGTTGTTCTGCAGGCAAAAGATTCGATACTGGTTAAATACACCCGCGCGGCCGCCGATGGGTCGTTTGATATAACCGGCCTCAGCAAGGGAAAATACATCCTGCTGGCATCGTACCCGGACTATGCCGATTATACCGAATCGTTCAGCCTCGACTCGGCGCACCAGGTACATAATTTCGGTCATCTGAATATGAGCCTGAAATCGCGCCTGCTGAAGGAAGTGATCATCAAGGGAACGGCGGCGCAGATGAAGATCAAAGGCGATACGACCGAGTTCAACGCCAGGGCATTCGTCACGCAGCCAAATGCCAAAGTGGAGGACCTGCTGAAACAGATTCCGGGCATTACCGTGGATAAAGACGGCAAGATCACGGCCCAGGGCGAATCGGTAGGCAAAGTGCTGGTGGATGGCGAAGAATTTTTTGGGGACGACCCGACGCTGGTAACCAAAAACATCCGCGCGGATATGGTCGATAAGGTGCAGATATTCGATAAGAAAAGCGACCAGGCGACTTTTACCGGCATCGACGACGGGCAACGCACCAAGACCATTAATATCAAACTTCGGGAGGATAAAAAGAACGGGTACTTCGGCAAAGTGGATGTCGGCTACGGTACAAATAATTACAATGAGGGCCAACTTTTATTCAACCGGTTCAAGGGCAAAGCGAAATTTTCGGTTTACGGCACTTTGGGGAATGATGGGAAGACGGGCCTGGGCTGGGAAGACAGCCAGAAATATGCGGGCGGCAGCGATAATGTTCAGCTTATCGATGGCGGCGGTATCATGATTACCAGCGGAGGCGACGACCTGGATTCATTCAGCGGCAATTACAATGGCAAAGGCACGCCAATCGCACGCACAGGAGGCGCACATTTTGACGATAAGTTCAACAACGACAAGGAAACGGTTAATGTGAACTACAAGGTAGGCGCGCTGACCGTTGACGGAACCGATAATACTTTAACACAAAACAATTTTGCGCCGGGTATTGCGATAAACAGCAATTCAAACCAGACTTATCATAACTATTCGTTCAGGCAAAAACTCGACCTGACCTATACGATCAAACTCGACACCAGTTCGACCCTGAAACTACATGTGGATGGCACGCTAAGAAACAGCCAGACTCACAGCAAATATGCGCAAACCGAAATGCAGAACGATACGCTGATTAACCAAAGCACACGAAACATTGTTAATTTTGTCGATAGCCGCATCGCAAATTTAAGCGCCTTCTATACCAAAAAGTTCAAAAAACAGGGGCGCACATTTTCGTGGAATGTAACGGAGTCTTATAACGAGAGCCAGGCGCATGGCAATCTTTACCAGGATGTCACCTACCATGCGTACAATCCCACAACCACCCACGACAGCATCGTTGATCAGTTTAAAACCAACCGGCTGCAAAGTACGGTACTGAACAGTAACATGACCTATACCGAACCCCTGTCTAAAACGCTCACTGTCATTGTGAACTACGGACTGGCTGTGGCGAACAGCACCGCCGACCGGCGATCGTTCGATCCATCATCGCCCGGTGTCTATACGGTTTTCGATACTACCTATAGTAACAATTTTAGATTGAAACAGGTATCGAACCAGGGAGGCGCTGTTTTGAACTTTAAAAAAGATAAAGTGACGTTCAATTTCGGCACTAAAGTAACGGATCAGCAGTATGACCAAACCGACCTTTTCCACAACTATGAGACTACAAGAAATTTCGTCAATTGGGATCCGCAGGCTTTTTTTCGGTACAATATCGCCAAACAGTCCAGCTTCCAACTGTATTATAACGGCCGCACTACACAGCCTACAATCGATCAACTGCAGCCGCTGCGGGTGAATACTGACCAATTGAACATTGTCGTGGGCAACCCCAAACTGACGCCATCATTCAGCAACAGCATCCGGTTAAATTATAATTCTTATAAAGTACTGACCGGCGTTTCTGTATTTGCATACGGCTCATTCAGCTTTACGACCAATCCTATCGTGAATGACACCAAGATAGACAGCGTGGGAGCCGGCGTTGCTAATCCCGGAAAAACCACCACGCAATTTATCAACCTAAACCAAAAACCATATAATTTTTACGGCGGTTTTTATTACGGGCGGAAAATAGAGGGGCCGGATTTCCAGGTGGGAATGGATCTTAATGCTAACGGGAATAAAAACTATGCTCTTGCCAACGATCTGTTAAATGCAATTAGTTCTGATACCTATGCCGTGAGCCTTCGCGTGTCCAAATACGTCGAAAAGAAATATGATTTTAATTTGTCATTCGGGCCGAACTATACGTTTTCAAATTCCTCGTTGCAGCGCAATGTGAATAACAACGGGCACGGCTACCAGGGTTACGGCGGCGCGGAAGTTTATTTGCCCGGAAAATTCCAGATAGGCACCGATGCCAATTACCAATATAACTCACCAACCCAAACCTTTGCGCAGGCTTATTCCAAATTGCTCTGGAACGCCAGCATCACAAAAAGTTTTACCAAGGATGAGAGCTTTAAAGTGATAGTCAACTGCAACGATATCCTGAACCAAAATTCAGGCTTTGACCGAACCATCGGCGCCAACCTGATCACCCAGGATCACTATACCACACTAAAAAGATTTTTTATGTTATCCCTTGTTTGGGATTTCAATCACATGGGCGGGGGAGCGCCTAAGGCACAGTAATATGAAAAAGACGATCGCAACACTGACCATCATACTTTTCGCGGGCAATTGCCTCTTTGCTCAGCACGCGCATTTCACCACCTCGGGCAAAATAGAATTCAATAAGAACATGAATATGTACTCACTGTTCAAAAAACGTATCACGAAAGATAACGAAGCCTTTATGCAGCCTTTTTATGAGCAGTATGTGAAAAACAACCCGCAATTCAAGGTGTTGAAAAGTACGCTATCATTCAGCAATAATAAAACCCTGTTCGTTCCGATAGAACCGGAAAACCCAAAAAACAACTATTTTGGCGACGACCCAATCACCAATCAGCCCAATACCATTTACGCTGATTACAGTACCAATATGCAAACAGCGCAAAAGGCTGTGTTCGAAGAGACGTTCCTGGTTAAAGATACGGTACGTAAATTCAAGTGGAAAATAACCGACGAAACGCGGGAGATTGCCGGCTATAGCTGCCGCAGGGCCAATGGTATTATGCTTGATTCGATATATGTGGTGGCCTTCTATACTACCGAAATACCCGTTTCGGGGGGGCCGGAATCGTTTCATGGTTTACCCGGTATGATACTGGAAGTAGCCTTACCGCACGAAAACCTGACATGGGTGGCCACTAGGGTGACTGATACCAGCTTGCCGCCCGATACCGTTGTTCCGCCCAAAAAAGGCAAGCAGGTTGACTACAAAGGCTTCTGGGAAACCATCCACAAAGCTACCAAGGACTGGGGCGAATGGGGCAAAAATTACCTGAAGGGTTTTGCGCTTTAGCAAAAGAGAACGCCGGCCCGGGGAAAGGGCCGGCGTTTCAATTAACCGCTAACTACATTCTTTCATCCGCCGCCACGGATAATATCATTAAGCCAGGGCTTATCGTTTCCAAAAAGAGAAAGTATATATACAGATGCTTTAGCTGTCTTAAAGTTAAAACCGGGCCGTTTATCAATCTCCGCTTTTATATATAAGGCCCGAAATACTTGACGAAAGGCCCGAAATACTTGACGAAAGAGAATTGAAGGTGAGTGGATTGGTTGTAAATTGCATTTTCATGATCACTATAAATAGATGAGCGCGAAGATGCCCCGCAAAAGGGCGGTTTACTACCTGTTCTATGTAGCGGCCTGGATGGTGGTAGCCTTCATTGTCATGCTCATCAATTATAATCCCCACACAGCGTGGATACCGCAATGGATAGGGCATATGGGACTTATTGCGCTATGTATTCCCGCGTGTTATTACACAGCCTATATCCTGACACCACGCTATTTGTATTCGCGAAAAATAACAGCCTTTATCTTTTATTTCTTGTTCATTACCTTTCTCAATACGGTATTTACTTTCGTGCTTTCGCTATATATCTACGGTTTATTTACGGGCATACATGTCCTGTCCAGCTCGGCCCCGCTAACACTGCTTTCGCTATTCGGCGTGACGCTTTTGCTCGATACCAGTATTATTTCCATCAGTTGTATCATCAAAGTTGTGGGCGATCACTATTTTATGGAGCAGAAAATGCTGGAGATCGAAAAGGAAAAAGTAAGCACCGAACTGAATTTTCTGCGTTCGCAGGTGAACCCGCATTTCCTGTTCAACGTGATGAACACGATCTATTTCCAGATCGACAAAGCCAACGCCGACGCACGGGTATCTGTGGAGAAGTTCTCCGAGATGCTGCGTTACCAGCTTTATGAATGTACCACCGACAAGATCCCCATCAGTAAAGAACTACACTACATCAAAAACTACGTGGATATCCAAACGCTGCGCATGGAACGGGGATCGGACATACAATTACAGATAGACGAAGGCATGCGCGATTTTATGATTGCGCCGCTGCTGATATTGCCCATCGTGGAGAATGCCTTTAAACATGTATCCAACTTCAAGGAGCCGGGAAGAAACAAGATATACCTGACCATCGCCAACCCGGACGCGAAAACGCTGGTGGTTGATGTCATCAATACTTTTGATCCCTCGGGCGGGCAGAAACATCTGATGGAAACCGGCGGCCTGGGCGTGCAAAACCTGCGCAGGAGGCTTGAATTGCTATATCCTGGCAGGCACGGACTAACCATTGACAAAGAAGAGGACCTATACCATACCGTGCTCAAAATTCAGTATATGTACGTTGTGACATAAAAAAAGCTACGTTAAAGGCGTAAGGACGATCCCTTACAATCAAAAACTTGATGAAGCGCTGTTAATACTTGACGACAGATAATTGACGCATCGAAGAATGGTTGTAACTTGTATCTGCAATAAATTGAAAACAGCGATGCCCTCATACCGGCATTGCGCTAACCCCTGAACTCATCGCATGGTCAATTGCCTGGTAGTTGATGACGAACCTATAGCACGTAAGGGCATGCTCGAATATATCGAGCAGGTGGATTTCCTGTACCCTGTGGCCGTATGCAAAAACGCCATTGAAGCCAGCCAGGCGCTGCAGAACAATACGGTTGACCTGGTATTCCTCGACATCCAGATGCCTAAACTAACCGGCATTGATTTTCTAAAGAATCTTGCCGAACCGCCGCTCGTGATATTTACCACGGCTTTCCCCGAATATGCCATCGAAGGCTATGAACTGAACGTGCTGGATTATCTGCTGAAACCGATCAGTTTCGAACGGTTCTTCAAAGCCGTAGTGAAGGCGCAATCTTACCTCGGATTGAAAGTGAAAAGGGACAAGCTTATTACCGCCGAGCCTTACTTCTTCGTTAAATCCAACCAAAAGCTGGAAAAAGTATATATCGACGATATATTATACGTGGAAGCCCTGGCCAACTATGTGATCCTGCATACCCGAACAAAAAAGCACATCGTTTATATGAGCTTTAAGGGTATCGAGAGTCAGCTGCCCGAAGAACTGTTCCTGAAAATACATAAATCGTACATGGTCGCCGTAAATGCTATTCAAACCATCGATAACGACGAGATCATACTCGACGGCCATATCCTGCCCATCAGCAAAAGCTACCGTCCGACGGTAATGGAGCGGGTTGGGAAACTGCTTTTTAAACGATAGGCATATTTATTTTGCAAGGGTAATACTCAAACCTTTCCGCAAGGTGTTGTGTATCTCCGCAACCTTGTCGGTGTGACTGATCAAGGCATCAACCTCTTCCTGCGGAGCGTCGGCTGTCACGTTGGCTTTATATTGAAAATTGAAACCGGGTTCACCTTCGGCACCGAACTCGC
>JAFDZL010000482.1 GCA_018266935.1 Bacteroidota bacterium
CATTGATCGTGTGGCTGCCGGGGCTTATCGGGCTGCTGTTTATGCCTTCTTTAAGCCGGTACAGGTTCCTGGCCTTTGCCTACATCGCGGTGTTTATTTTCCTGCTCGAAATGAACGGTAAGGTCTATTACATATTCGGGGCTTACCCGATGCTCTTTGCCGCGGGCGGATATCGTTTCGAGCGCTGGCTGAAACCGAAGCGTGTGATATTACGGACGGCCGTATTGCTGCTTACGCTGGTGAATATCATTTTACTTCCTATTGCATTACCCGTTCTCCCGCTAAACCAAACACTAAAGGCTTTTAAAGCACTCCATTTCGCGCCTAAATGGGAAGATCTGAAAGAACACCCCCTTACACAGGATTATGCCGACATGTTCGGCTGGGATGAGATGGGCAACAAAGTGGCCTGGGCCTACAGCGGCCTCAGTCCTGAACAACGAAAGCATACTGAGATATATGCCGACAACTACGGCGAAGCGGGCGCTGTCTATCATTACGGCAAGAAATACCATCTGCCCGATGCTGCCAGCCTGAACAGCAGCTTTACGCTCTGGGCGCCCGATAGCCTGAATGCCCGGTATATTATCTACGTGGACGACGACCGCAATGTTGAAAGGCGACTGGCGCCGTTTTTAGAAAAATATGTGAAACTGGGGGAAGTGACATCGCCTTATGCGCGCGAAAAGGGCACGGCTATTTATCTGCTGATCAACCCTAAACCGGGGCTGAATGACATTTATCAAAAAGAATTGGCCAGGAAACGGCTGGAATGATGTGCAGATGTGCAGATTTCAAATGTGCAGATGGGGTTACCTGAATAATTGAGTATTATTGAAGCGTTTATTTTCATTGACCTATGCGCGCATTAAAAACCATCATCTTCCTCTTCATATCCAATACCTTCATGACCTTTGCCTGGTACGGGCACCTGAAATTCAAAGAATTTTCCTGGGGCAAAAGCCTGGGGCTTTTTACCATTATCCTGATCAGTTGGGGCATGGCCTTTTTTGAATATGTGTTCCAGGTTCCGGCCAACCGGGCGGGCTCGATAGAAACCGGGGGACCATTCAGCCTGGTTCAGCTGAAAACGATACAGGAGGCCGTTACATTGACGGTATTCGTTATTTTTTCAACAATATTCTTTAGCAACGAAAAGCTGCATTGGAACCACTTTTTAGGCTTCGGGCTAATCGTGCTGGCGGTGTTTGTGATTTTTAAGAAATGGTAGGTTGATGTGCAGATATGTCCCGATAGCTATCGGGATGCGGATGTGCAGATTATATGAATTTTTCGTAGCTTTATGTTATAATTAAGTTTTTATGGAACTCATTCTAAAAACTAATAATGAAAACAGCATTGCCAAGATTATCGCCCTGGCAAAAAAATTAAATGTTTCTGTAGAACAGCGTGAAAAAAGCGAGAACAAAGAAGATATTCAGAAACTGAAAGAACGCATCCTCAATTTCAAATCTGAACAGCCTTCTTCTTTTAGTGAAAGAATCGAACGTTTTTAAGATTTGGCTTTATTATCTCGTCACAAGTTCCTGGTCTATTTGCTGACCGACCTGTTCAATAAGGGATGCAGGGATTGGTATGCTTGGTCCACCTGAAAAATGCCAAACTGAGTCATCCTTTTTTAGATTAAAATATAAGTCTAAATCAGATCCGGTATTTCTAAAAAGAAATTCATGAAAATCTTGCGTAGTAACCGGCCCCATAGCAAAATCACCATTCGGCAATTTCACTTTTGCATATAATATCAGGATTGCCATAATTTCTTATTTTAAGACGCCAATTTTGTCAATCTATCATGCAGTAGATTTTTCAAATTCTGATTAAAGGTACGAATAAAAGATAAACTATTATAACGATTTGCGTACCAATTTGTAAGTATATCGCTACGTTTCCGTTTGGCCTCGATTATACTTTCCTTAGCCAATTGCCCAGCACTTATTTTTATGTTTATCTCTGCAAAAACTTGTAGTAACGAATTGATTGAACCTGTTAAATATCTTTCAAACTGAGACAATGACAAATTCAACTCGTCTATAACCGCATTCAACCGTTTATCGTCATAAAAGAACATTAATTCTGATTCTGAAATATCTCTAAGGTATTTCAAATTAGATACTTCCTCTTTTGTTTTGTTTAAAATGGATTCCGCTTCTGAAATGTATCTTCGTAGTTCTAAATCGGATACCATGCCATCCTTTTCATCAAAATCATCGATTTCATTTTTTATCAGATCGGGCCGTCTAAAATTCAGCACCAATACCCAAGTGGCTTTGTAATAGTTGATTATCGCAGCTCTTTCGGCAGCTCTTAAATGTATTAAATGCTCACTTTTGAAAGATAAATCAGATTTCAATTCTTCTGTTTCTTTTGCCAGCGAGGTTTTTATACTCTCGACGATTTGTGTTATCTCACCTATATCCTCTTTAGTGGCCAAATTTTTGCCCTTTTCTGTGCTATAGGCTTTGGCATAAAGTTTAAGACATACTAAAATGAATCCCGCAATTTGTATTATGACAATAAACCAAAATTGAAAATCTGAGATAAGGGCTAAGTGCATATAACAAATGTAACAAAATACTTTAACCTTTCCCCTTACCCCGATATCGCATTGATAATATCATACTGCGTAATGATCTCGATCTTGCCACCCTCATCCTCAACCAATACGGCAACGTTATCCTTATTGATCATTGACGATATCTTGTCAATGGAGGTATTCAAATCAACAAACGGGAAAGGCGGCGTGGTAATGGTCTGAACAGGAGCCGATTTCAACGCCGGGTTTTCGAGCAGTGAGTCCAGGATGTCGCTTTCGGTTACTTTGCCGATCACCATACCTTGCTGGGTAACGGGTATCTGCGAGATATTGAGCGATTTGATCACGTTGATCGCTTCCAGGACGGTTTTTTCGCAGTCGATAGTGACGATCTCCTGTCGCTCCTTCTTTTTGATGATATCCCTTGCGGTCAGCTTTTCGTCCTTTAAAAAGCCGCGCTCTCGCAGCCAGTCCTCGTTGTACATTTTGGCCATGTAGCGTGAGCCGTGGTCCGGGAAGACGATCACCACCAAATCGTCTTTTTTGAACATATCTTTCAGTTGCAATACGCCTGCTACGGCAGAACCGGTTGAGTTGCCCGCGAAAATGCCTTCCTTCAAAGCCACTTCTCGGGTCATCAGGGCGGCATCTCTGTCGGTCACCTTTTCAAAATGATCGATCAGGCTGAAATCTACGTTCTTCGGCAGGAAGTCCTCCCCTATGCCCTCGGTGATGTACGGATAGATCTCGTTCTTATCGAAGACGCCGGTTTCCTTGTATTTTTTGAACACTGAGCCATAGGTATCAATGCCAATTACCTTAATGTTGGGGTTCTTTTCTTTCAGATATTTAGCAATCCCCGAAATAGTGCCTCCGGTGCCCACACCAGCCACCAGGTGCGTTATTTTGCCTTCGGTTTGCTCCCAAATCTCGGGACCGGTGCTTTCATAATGCGCCTGGGTGTTCGAAAGGTTATCGTATTGGTTGGGTTTCCACGAATTCGGCGTTTCACGCTCTAAACGTGACGAAACGGAGTAATAGGAACGCGGGTCCTCAGGATCAACGTTTGTCGGACAAACGATCACCTCAGCGCCGAAAGCTTTTAAAGCATCAAATTTTTCCTTCGATTGCTTGTCCGTGCTGGTGAAAATACACTTATAGCCTTTGATTACGGCGGCAATAGCCAGGCCCATCCCGGTGTTGCCGGAGGTACCTTCGATGATGGTGCCACCGGGTTTCAGGAGGCCATTCTTTTCAGCGTCCTCGATCATTTTAACCGCCATACGGTCTTTGATCGAGTTGCCCGGATTAAAGGTTTCCAGCTTGGCCAGAACCGTTGCCGGTATATCTTTGGTGATCTTATTCAGCTTAACAAGCGGCGTATTGCCTATGGTTTCGAGGATGTTGTTGTACCACATGGTGCAAAAATAGTTGATTTTATTAGTCCGAAAGTCCGCATAAGTCGGAAAGTCCGAAAGATGCATCACTCACAATTATTAAAACTTAAGATGTTTAACAGTAAGCCCATTATTGATCAGCTGCCGCAATGATTCGATACCTATCCGCAGATGGGTTTCCACATATTGTTCGGTAACTGCCGAGTCGCTTTCCGCAGTTTTCACACCTTCCGGGATCATCGGCTGATCGGATACAAGCAATAGAGCGCCTGTGGGTATTTTATTGGCAAAACCGGTGGTAAATATCGTCGCGGTTTCCATATCGATAGCCATGGCGCGCAGGGTTTTCAGGTAACGTTTAAACTCCTTGTCGTGCTCCCAAACGCGGCGGTTGGTGGTGTAGCAGGTCCCGGTCCAGTAATCTCTGCCAAAGTCACGTATAGTAGTCGAGATCGCCTTTTGCAATGCGAACGCCGGCAGCGCTGGTACTTCCTTCGGCATATAATCGTCCGAAGTCCCTTCTCCCCTGATCGCAGCGATAGGTAGTATCAGATCACCGACATTGTTCTTCTTTTTCAATCCGCCGCATTTGCCAAGGAACACCACGGCTTTGGGTTTGATGGCAGTCAGCAAGTCCATAATAGTAGCGGCAACAGGACTGCCCATACCGAAATTAATGATCGTGATCCCATCCGCGGATACGGTCTGCATCGGCCTGTCGAGCCCGATGATGGGCGCATTCCCATGCCATTCAGAAAACAGCTGCACGTAGTTGGAAAAATTGGTCAGGATAATGTATTCGCTGAAATCACTCAGCGGGCGGCCGGTATAGCGCGGCAGCCAATTGGCAACAATACCCGCCTTGGTTTTCAGGCCCGTTTTGATTGGCGTATTGGTTTCCGGTGCGGATGGTGGTGTGCTTTCTGTTTTGATATCTTTTTCTTCGCTCATAGGATTATTATTTATGACTGTCATGCTGAACATAGTGAAGCATCTATTGAGGGTTATTTTCATACCCCGGTTTCAAATCACGAACCGTGATAGATTCTTCGCTGTCGCTCAGAATGACAAGGGTTGGTTGAGAATTGGGTATATACAACAAACCCCGGCGTTTCACCAGGGCTTGCGCACAAATATATGTCTTTGTGTATGTCCTTTTTGTTACGCGACCTTTAATTTTTTCAGGTCTGATTTTTCGAATTTCTCGTGCGCATAATCCAAGGTCACGTTCAGTCGTTTCACATCGCGTTTCGACGGGAATTCGAACATGGCGTCGATCATGATCGCTTCGCATATCGAGCGCAAACCACGCGCGCCCAGTTTAAACTCCATCGCCTTATCGACGATGAAATCCAGCACCTCGTCGTCAAACTCCAGCTTCACGCCTTCGTATTCGAACAGTTTTTTATACTGTTTCAGCAACGAATTCTTAGGTTCAGTGAGGATATTATGCAGCGCTGCCCTGTCGAGCGGGTTCAGGTAGGTCAGGATCGGCAAACGGCCGATGAGTTCCGGTATCAAGCCAAAAGCCTTCAGGTCCTGCGGAGTGATGTATTTATACAGGTTTTTCAGGTCAACTTCGGCGTCGCTGTTCTTAAACTTATAACCTACTGTCTGCGTGCGCAGCCTGTTGGCGATCTTTCTTTCTATACCATCAAAAGCGCCGCCACAAATGAACAGGATATTGTTCGTGTTCACAGTGATCATCTTCTGATCGGGGTGCTTACGTCCTCCTTGCGGCGGAACGTTCACCATCGTGCCTTCCAGTATCTTCAGCAAGGCCTGCTGAACGCCTTCACCGGATACATCGCGCGTGATCGAGGCATTATCGCTCTTGCGGGCGATCTTATCCACCTCGTCAATATAAACAATACCTTTTTCCGCGGCGGTTACATCGTAGTCAGCCGCCTGCAGCAAGCGGGTCAGGATACTTTCCACATCCTCGCCTACATAGCCTGCTTCGGTAAGCACCGTAGCGTCGCAAATGCAGAAAGGAACATTCAATATTTTGGCAAGCGTTTTGGCCAGCAGGGTCTTTCCTGTGCCGGTCTCGCCAACCATAATGATATTCGATTTTTCGATCTCGACCTCGTCTTTTTCGATACGCTGGTTGAGCCTTTTGTAGTGGTTATAAACCGATACCGAAAGTATCTTCTTGGCATCATCCTGACCGATAACATACTGGTCAAGGTGTGACTTTATTTCGGCGGGTTTGAGTAAAGAGGGTGATGAAGGCGACGTCTTTACCTTGCGCACCTTCAACTCTTCAGCCAAAATCTCGTTAGCCTGGTTCACGCACTTGTCGCATATATGCGCATCCAAACCAGCGATCAGCATCAGCGAATCCTGCTTACCGGCACCACAAAACGAACACCTTATCTCTTTGCTGTTCTTATTCATTTTAGCTTTCTAAGTCAAACTTACTTAAAATATCGCACTATTCCAACGCCGCGCATAGCGCATTTATTATTAATACGTTATGCAAAGTAGCGTTGTTTTATTATTTCTTAGCCCCGCCGCGCAGGATTTCGTCAACCATACCGAACTCGATCGCCTCTTCGGCAGTCATCCAATGGTCGCGGTCCGAGGCTTTATCAACTTTTTCGTATGACGCACCGCTGTGGTCGGCTATGATCTGGTACAGTTCTTTCTTCAGTTTGGTGATCTCGTGATAGCTGATCTCGATATCCGACTGCTGGCCCTGCGCACCGCCTGATGGCTGGTGGATCATCACCCTCGAGTGCGGCAATGCAGCACGTTTACCCTTAGTGCCTGCGCACAACAGCACGGCAGCCATCGAAGCGGCCATACCGGTACAGATGGTAGCCACGTCATTCGAAATGAACTGCATCGTATCGTAAATACCCAAACCGGCATAAACCGAACCGCCCGGCGAGTTGATATAGATCTGGATGTCGCGCTTGCTATCGGCTGATTGCAGGAACAATAACTGCGCCTGGATAATATTGGCAATATTATCATATATGGCGTCGCCTAAAAATATGATACGGTCCATCATCAGGCGCGAGAACACGTCCATCTGGGCCACGTTCAACTGGCGTTCTTCGATGATGTATGGTGTCATGCCGGTCGTTGCAATCCCCATCGGGAAATTCGCCCGCTCCACATTACCGATGAACTTATCTACGTGCAGACTATTGATACGATGATGTTTTACAGCGTACTTCCTGAATTCGTTTTTATTTATGTCCATTGTTTTCTTCTTTCTTTTTTAATCGCGTTAAATATAGTTTATAGTTGAATATTATTACTCAACTAAAGTTTGCAGAACGTAAAATTACAAGGCGGCCGGTAAACAACAAAGCAACCCGTGTGAGTTGCTTTGGTTTATGGTAGATCGCAAATTGTCTGAACTATGATTTTTAAGATTAGAGGATTTTAGGATGCAAATCAATGTCTAGTCCTGAAAAAAGTTGACACTTTTTAAAAATAATCCTAAGGTTAGTTGACAAATATAAAATAATCCTGAATAAGCTTTACAGTTCTTGTTTCAACCTCCTTTCTTTAGGTTGATAGTAATTTTTCCAGTGCCTTTTAAGCTCACCATTTAAAGAATGAGCTTGGAATGGGGTTAGCATATTAATGCTGCTATGCGGGCGCTCGTGGTTATAAATGTCGACTGCTTTCTTAATACCCTGTTGAGCTAGTGTAAAGTTACTATAGCTTGTCTCGAGCAATTCTTGTTTGATAATGCCGTTGACTCTTTCAGCTATGGCGTTTTCTCTTGGGTCAGAGTTTTGCGTCATACTTATAGCAATATGCCTGCTTTGCAATTGCTCCACATATTCGGTAGAGCAATACTGGCAGCCCCGGTCCGAATGATGGATGAGCATGGTATTTCCCGGTAATCGTTTCAGGGCCATTCTCAATGCTTTTACACAACCTTCAGCCAGCAGGTTGGGGCTCAAATAATAACCCATGATCTGCCTGGAATAAGCATCAGTAACCAGGCTTAAATAAGCAAAATCATCCTTGAGTGTGATATAAGTAATATCGCTTACCCATAAGGCATTGGGTCTTAAAACCGGCATATCTATGATAAGATTAGGATATTTACGATACCAATGACCCGAAAACGTGGTTTGGGGTATCCTGCGCCTTCTTTTTCTTATTAACAGCTTATGCGCTGCAAGCAATTCAAATAAAGCGTCCCGGCCGATCTGCAGGTGATGGGCTGATAAAAAAGGCTTTAACAACAGTTGCAGCTTTCGTGTGCCGATCCGCTTTTGACGGCTGCGCAAACGCAATACCTCCTGTACGATCAATTCTTCCCCAAATACTGCTTGTTCCGATGCTGATCTCTGCTGATAATAAGCCTGACGGCTGTAGCCGAGCAGCCGGCAGAGCGTGCTGATTTTTCCGCCTGTATTCATCACTGCCGGGGCCCAAACTTTTTTCGCAGGTCAATTCCTGACAGCTCCTCCGATAGCCGCAGCATCTCCTCTAATAACTCATTCTTTAGCCTGGCTTCCTCAAGCTGTTTTCGGAGTGCCTTTACCTGTTCTGACTCTTCCTCCCGTTGTTCCGGTTCTATCGGGTGTCGTTTCCTGAAGGACCGAACCCAGCTCTGGATCGTCCGCGCATTGACATCGTATTTCTTTGACAGCTCTAAAAAAGTCTCATCACCAGTTAAATATTCTGATATGATCTGCTGCCTGTTTGCAGCTTTTTTTCGTCTAATCATGATTTATTTGATTTACTAATTTCGTAAACCTATTTCAGGACTAGACACAAATCTTATAATTTTTACATCCTATGAATCCTAGTTCAGACAAGCTCTGCGAACTTCTTATCGGTAATTTCCTTGTCGTTCAGCGTCACTACGCTTTTCAGGTAGTCCAGCACTTTCAGGGCTTTTACTTCGTCGAATATCTTGTTCGCCTGTTCCTTGTTTTGCAGGAACTGAACAGTGTATTGGCCCAATTGCTCATCGCTTAACGGCTGCGGGCTGTACATGCGGAACTGCGCGTCCAAACGGGCCTGAGCAGCGTGGAAAACTTCCTCGTATTTGATCTCGATCTTGTTGTCCTTAATGATCTTGTTCTCGATCAGCGTCCATTTCAGGTTCTTAGCGAAATCGTCATAGCCGCCGGTCAATTCTTCATCGGTCAGCTTATCGTTGGTCGTTTTCAGCCAGCGTTTCAGGAACTCGTCCGGCAGTTCGAAAGTAGCCTTATCGATGGCCAGCTTGTACAGATCGTTCTGCAGCTTGCGGTCGGCGTCCTGCGCGAACATCGCTTCGATCTCTTTCGTTATCTCCTCGCGGAAACCTTCCTCGGTCGTTACCTTACCTTCACCAAATAATTTATCAAAGAACTCCTGGTTCAGATCGCTTTCTTCCAAACGGTTCACATTTTTTACCGTCAGGCGGAAGTTCGATTTCAGATCGGCTGCCAGGTCCTCGTCTATCTTCAGGATAGCGGCGATACGGGCAGCGTCTTTGTCATAAGCTTTCTGGATATCCAGCACCAACTCATCCCCTTTTTTCAGACCGATCAGCGATTTTTTGATCTTCGCATCCTGCACCTGGTCGAGGCGGACAGATGTGGTATTGCTTATCCCTCCCTCAAAAACAGAACCATCAGGCGAAAGCTGTACCAATTCGGCATAAAGCACATCGCCGTCTGCCGATACGTCAGGGTTTGTCATCTTGCCATAGCTTTTGCGGATGTTCGAGATGCGCGACTCCAGCGTTTCTTTCTCAGGTTTGATCACGTATTGGGTAACCTTATCCTTCGATGAAAAATCGATATCGAAAGCCGGCGCCAGGCCAACCTCATAGTTAAATTCGAAGTCGTCGGCGAAATCCCAGTTGTATTCTTTGGAATCGTCCATCTTCGGCAGCGGCTGACCGAGTACTTCCAGTTGCTGTTCGTTGATGTAATTATTCAAAGTATCGGAAAGCAGGTTGTTCACTTCATCAACCAAAATGCTTTTGCCATACATCTTTTTGATGTGCGACGGCGGCACCATCCCCGGACGGAAACCCGGGATCTTGGCCTTCTTCGCATGATCTTTAATGGCTTTCTCCACCCTCGGCTGATAATCTTCGGGCTTGATGTTGATTTTTACAATAGCATTTAGGTTGTCGATCTTTTCCTGTGAAATGTTCATCGTATTGCTCGTGTTTTTGACGTAATTCCGCTGTCAGCCAATGCTTCAAATCATTTTTTGGGCTGATTTTGGGAGTGCAAAGGTAAGAAAAAAGTCCGAAAGTCGGGAAGTCCGGAAGTCGGAAAGATTAATTTGCCTGAGATTACAATTATCGGAAAACACCAATATATACCAGATCTGTCTTTCGGACTTCCGGACTTTCGGACTTCTACTCAATCCTTCAATCGTGTCTTCAGTTACTTGCCATCTGCTGCGTTTTGTCTAATGTGAATTTAACCACCTTGTTTTTCACCGGCTTTACGGTACGAAGGTAGGCATAGATGGCGCCAAGGTCTTGCTCGGTCATGCCGGCGTAAACATACCAGGGCATAATAGTTTGAAAGTCAGTCGTACTGATCTTCGGCGCTTTTGACGGATCCTTGAAAGCGCTGAACCGGGCCAGGAAATCAGCCTTCGACCACCTGCCTATGCCCGTTTCTTTATCGGGTGTAATATTGGCCGTGCGCACGGTCCGGTTGTTTGGCATCCCGAATGCTTTGCCCCCTGCGAAATCCATTCCGGGGATCAGCTCGCCTTTGTTGTCCTGCGTGTGGCAAAACTTGCATGCGGCTATTTGTACCAGGTATGCGCCGTATTTTACGGTGTCTTTCGGGTCGGGCCGGGTGCCGTACGTCGCTTTCTTGGGCATGGTATGTACAAGGATATTCAACGGAAAATCGAGCTCAGCTTTAGGATAAACAGCCGTTTCAACCGGTTTTAAGCTGCGGATATAGGCAATGATATCATAAGCATCCTGACGATCCATTTTGGCGAAATAGGGCCATGGCATCATGGGGAAGATGGCCGAGCCATCTTTCTTTACACCGGTGGTAAAGGTGCGCAGCAATTCGCCGTCGGTCCAGTCTTTAAGTTTGGCAGGTGTAATATTAGGCACGGTAACCTTACCGGGGAAACCTACTGACGCATCGAACACTTCGCCGCCGGCGCCGAGACGCGTGGTATCGATGGGGCCGGCAAAACGGTCCCATAACCGGGTGGAATGGCAATCGGTACAAGGCACCACATGCTGAACCAGGTATTTACCATGGGCAATGTGCTCCGGCGATTTGTCAACATTAATGTTTTCAGCCACGCCGACATTTGGAAGCGCGGTTACAACATAGGTAATGAGGCCGCCCACGAGAATGATCACAATGACCAATATCCAGGCGGTCCATTTCAGAAATTTTTTCATGATAAGAGGGTTGATTGGGCTAATATAAAAACCCATTTATCAAATTTTAAAATTTAGTTAAGAAAATTTTGTTAGAGGATTTTTTTGTCCGCAAGTCCGCGTAAGTCGGAAAGATGATTTTAGGTTAACTAAATAAAAATGTCATTTCGAACGAGCGTAGCGAGGAGAAACCTTGCGCGACTGACCGGCATCCGTGCTGGTCAAGCGTCTAAGGTTTCTCCTCACCCCAATTCACAGCCCGGGCGGTTCGTTCGATTTCTATGATTCATGCAAGTAATTTATGATAATTATTTTCGTAAGATCGGTTTTGGTTTACACAGGCGAAAATACGCA